>CAIRFY010000089.1 GCA_903877945.1 uncultured Oscillochloris sp.
CCCTCACGGGGAGAGGGGCAGGGGGTGAGGGCTAATATGAACTAGAAGATCGGGTCGGACGGACTCGTGAAGGACGGCCGCTCCTGTGGGGGCGGGCCAAGGGTCGAGTCGGAACCCGTGTTCGAATGGATCACGTCGGGGGCCGGCGTGGTGTCCACCGTCTGACCAGCGCCAGGGACAGGCACGTTGAGACTGCCCATACTAAGCTGGAGCGTGGAGATGGTGAGAAAGCTGCTGGTAGCGCCCTTGGCGGTGAAATCGTACTCGCCAGTAGGCAGCCGCTCGTCCAGGTAGACATCGGCAAAAAACTCGCCGTTGGCATCGGCATACTGCGAGGGCAGACCACGCACCGCGCCATCCGGCAGAGTCATCCAGACATCAACGCGCTCGAAGGGACTAAAACGCTTACCCTGCACCTCGAAGGTCGTGCCCTGACCACCGTTGCGCCAGGCCGGGAAGGCCACCCGCAACTGCGCCCACCCATTTTGATAGGAGGCCCGCGAGGTCAGGTTAAAGCGCGTGATCACCTGGTAGCCGCTTGTGTTACCCAACGCGGTGAAGGCGTAGAAGCCAGTCGGATGGTTGGCGTTGAACTCGAAAGGCACCGAGAACGAGCCGATGTCGCTAGTGACTGGCTGATAGGGGAAAGAGAACACCACCCCGTCGGGTGCCGTGATCCAGATCGAGATCACCTCGTTGGCCACAAAGCCGCGCCCAAAGATATTGACCAGGGCACCCTGTTGGCTGCTCGGGTCGCCCGTGGTATTATCCTCTACCGTCAGCACCGCCTGGCCGGGGTCGGGGTCTGGCCCAATCCGTGGGGCCACCACAAAAGTAGTCACAACCTGGCGGTCGCTCTGGAGGCCGTGGGCGGTGAAGGTGTAGCAGCCGTAGGCCCACTTGTTAGTCGCCAGGAAGGGGTAGTAGTAGTCGCCGCCGCTATCGGTGGAGGCGATCCAGGGGAAGTTCGCTGGCATATCGATCACGCCATCGAGTCCGTTGATTGGAATATCCACCCCGTTATAGTTGAAGTTCGTCACCGGGTTCTGGAGCGAGTTTTTGTCGCTGATGCTGGCGACCACCGGACTGAGTACGCGACCATCGGGGAACGTGAACGAGATGGAGACCGGCTCATTCGGCCAGAACTGCTGGAGCTCCAGGCCGAAGTTCGAACCCTGGTAGCCTCCCTGCACAACCTGGCCTGTCTGCTCACAGGTGGCAACAATCGGCCCCTGGACAAACATCAGGGCACCGGCGCCCGCAGCCGAAGAGCGATAGGCGAAGAAGCCGAGTACGGTCGCCAGTGACAGTGACAGTCCTATGGCGACATATAATTTACTGTTTTTGCGAATCATGGGTGTTCCTCACTCCCTTATGCGCTGTTAATATACAGTGCAGGCATATGGTCGCCTGCTGCTGTGTCCGTCACATATAAAACAACTCCTTTCCCCCAGGGCCACATTGAGGAGACAGCAAATCCAACCCTCGCGACAAGCGACAGGGTGAGTCGTGGCGAGCATAACTCCACCGCTCTTATGGCGATTTAATAGCAATACTTTTCGAATAAGCCGACCTTGCCCCCTCACCCCCTGCCCCTCTCCCTCACGGGGAGAGGGGGCTGGGGGGTGAGGGCTGAGCGGCGACAGACTCCTTATTCGTAAAGTATTGGATTTAATCGTGGAGGAGAAACTCGCCGCGTTGGCTGGATGACGCTATGGTGCTATAGTACGGATCGAAACTTCAACAAACAAGCTGCGTCTATTACGGTAACCTTACAGCAGATGATCAGAAGATGACAATGAGGGTGATGTATGCGGGTGACAGAAAGAAGTAGGGGCGAAGCATGTGGGATTGGCGCAAAGAGCCAATTCCACATGCTTCGCCCCTACATAGTCATGATCGTGGCGATCATGATTGCCCTGGTGCCAGGAGTATCCCGCGCCTGCGGGTTGCCACTTGCGGCGCGGATCACCTTCGAGCGCGCCCTGCTGATCAGCGATGGCGCAAACCAGCAACTCATCATCAGCGTGGATCTGAGCGAGGCAACCCCCCATGCCGCCGTGATCTTCCCTGTCCCCGCTGCACCTACGGTAGACCAGCCCGCCGGTGGTGATGGCTTGTTCAGCTACCTGTCCGGGGCCACACAGCCCCGCATCGAGCGCAAGATCCGCTATGTTTGGCGCACGCGTGGCATGGATGCGGTCGGTGGTACCCCGCCCCTCACCGCTGGCGTGAGTGTCCTTGACCAGCAGACCCTCGGTGGATTCACGGTTGCCACCGTGGCCGCCGCTGACCCGGTGGCTCTGCAAACATGGCTTACCGAGAACGGCTACGTCATCCCCGCCGCCGCCCAGCCGATCTTGAAGGCATATGTGGCCGATGGCTGGACGTTCGTCGCCGTGAAGCGCAACGCGGGCGACCCTGAAGGGTCTATGGCTCCGCTGCGCATGCGCTACACCGGGGCACCCGTGTACCCCATGCGCCTCGGCGCGCTCGCTGACCGGCCCGTGGGCGTGGATCTCTTCGTCCTCAGCGCCCACCGCAGCCAGGTGACAAATCTCCCAACCATCTTCGCCGACCCGCTGAGCAGCCTTGATCCGCCACCCGCAGGCGATATTGCCGCGCTGCTGGGGGGCGCACCCTACCTCACCCGCATGCGCGCCGCTGATCTCGTCCCAGCCAGCCTTACGTCCGACGTTACGGTTGGGCAGGCACCCAACGATGACCCCTACCGCGAGATCGTTACCATCCAGGAGGATGTCGCACTCAGCGACTACGTGATGCTGGGGATATTTCTCTGCGTGGCGGCATTCTCACCCATCGCATTTATGCTCGCCCTGAGCATCCGCCGCCGGATTGAGCGGCTAGTGCCGAAGGAGCAGTAGGGAACCCAGGGTTAAACGAATCTACCGCCGCTCAGCCCTCACCCCCTAGCCCCCTCTCCCCG
>CAIRFY010000090.1 GCA_903877945.1 uncultured Oscillochloris sp.
ACATCGCCCGCCTCTAGCGCCTCGACCAGCGCCATGAAGCCGTCACCGGGCTGGGGTGTGGTTACGATGGCATACCGCGCCTTCGCGTTGGCGGCACGGCGCACGGACGGCACCCACTCGCGCCGCGCCTTGAGCCACATCGTGTACGGGTGGTTTTCACGCACGCCGAACGGGTAGCGCGAGTCCACCAGCCGCAACGTGGCGGCATCGTCCAGGCCGCGCTCTTTCGCTTCGGCCAGGGCCAGGATGATCACGCCTCGGGCGTGGGCGTACCAGGAGGTCATAGGGGTATTCCTTTCTGCTTTTTCCACATCCGCTGAAACAGCCGTGCCTTTTTCTTTTGATACTGGATACGGTGGTAGTTTGGGTTATCCGCCACGACCCGAACGCGATAGGCGCGGCTGTACGCATCCCGCCGCTCTTTGTTGCGTTCCCTCCAGCGTGCTCCCGCGTCCCGCACGCCGGGGGAGCGGATATGAGCGCGTAGGCACGCACGGCAAAGACCGTGATGCGCCACGATCTCCGCGACGGGCTTGGGCGCGTGACACCGGCAGCACCAGCGCAATCCCCGTGCGGCGAGGTCGTCGCGACAACGCACGCAGACGTGTGCGGTTGCGCCTTGTCTCCGCACGTGGGGAGTCTGACGGTAGCAGTAGGCGCAGCGCCATATCTCCGTGGGGCGCGGGCCAAACCCGAGCGGCAGCCCCAACTTTCGCGCCTTGGTCACGACGGCATTCTCGGTGCGCCTCCCGAGTTCCTGAGCAATCGTGGCGGCATCGTGCCCGGCGGCAACCATCGTGCGGAGTTTCCGCTCCTCGGAGGGTGTCCAGGGGTGTGCTTTCACGCGGCCCTCCTGGCGGTCTCCGTGAGGCGCAGACCCCACGCCCACATCTCTGGCGTGTACTGGCGCAGCATGTCGGTCAGAGACTCCCACAGCGCCTCCTGCGCAGTCTCGTCGGTATCGTCGGGGGTGAGGTCAATGTCTTGACCAAGCGCCAGCAGGCGCAAGAAATCCGGGTTGGCCTGACGGAAGAGGTCGCTCAGTCGCTTCTCGGCCTGGGCGTACAGGTCGTCGGGGGTGAGTGCTGTCGGTGGTACGACCTTCGGAGCGACAGGCGCATCAGGGGCGACAGGCGCGGACGTGCGTGCGGCCTCTCGCGCCCGAAGCTGGGCCAGTTCGATCCGCCAGCCGCCGGGGGTACGCTCTTCGACAACCTCTCCCCAATGTTCGCCGCTCATCATCGCCATCGTGATCAGCGTCAGGCCGTGGGCGCTGATGCGTTCGGACGAGGTGCGCCCACGAGCGGTATGCCGCTCCCACGCCCCCAGGCGCGAGAGATCGAACGCCTCGTCATCGCTCAGAGGTGGTTCCCCGGCTCGCAGGGTGCCGAGATGCTGGGCCAGTTCGCGGTAGGTGTCATCGGAGAGTGTGTCGCTCTGGCGCACGAGGGAGGAGTCGAGCGTGACGAGGGCGGCACGGTCGGCATCATCGAACATCCCGGCAGCCTTCCGGGTGGTCAGCGCCTCGAGCTCCTGGCGGATCGAGTCTGCCGTGGAACTAGTCGCCGATCCGAGAACCCGCGCCCGTAACGCCTCGCGCATCTCAGGATCGGAGACCAGTTCCACGAGGCGGATGAGCGCGACGGGCGTGATACCCTCCTCCACCTCGGCGTGGGCGAACGTTCGCACCTGTACGATGTCCGCTCGCCAGTCGGCCCGCACCTTGCCCGAGGGCAGCGACTCGATGAAGGGCGTGGCGGCGATCAAGTCCAGGCGGATGAGGCAGGCACGGGCCGAGGCTATCAACTCGTCGGGGGTGAAGGCGGCGGCGTGGGCGGCAGCATGGGCAATAATCGCACGCGGGGAGATGGCCGCGTACTCGGCATCGGTGGGCGCGGTCGGCGCAATCGTCGCCGTTGCGGGTGAGGCGACGGGAAAGAAGGGGCTGTCAGAGACAATCTTGCTCATCTGGCGGAGGCTCTGCCAGCGCGTACCATCGCCGATCCCCGGAGGGGGAAGCAGCTCGTAGAGCCAGAGCGGTGTCCCGTTTAGCCCTTCGGCGACGAGTCTCGTCTGGCCGGTGAACTCCCAGCCTCGTGCCATCAGATCATTCAGGGTTTCCTGGGCAAGCGGGGGAGCAGGGGCGACGTATTCTGCTTCGTAGGCGTCCAGCGGCTCTTCATCCATCTCCTCGGCCTCGCGGCGCACCGGGGGCGGCACGGGCTTCTTAGCGGGCGCGTGCGCCGCCACGATGGCCTTGGCCTCGGTGTGGCTGATACGCTCTCCCGCTTCGGCTCGCTCCAGGGCTTCGGCGCGGGCCTCGTCGGGGGTGGAGGGGGAAGCCAGGAGGTAGAGGACGCTGGCTGAAAGTTCCGCAAATTGCGGAACTTTCCCGAAGCGCTGGGCGACATTGATAAAGCGACCTGCGGTATCTGCACTCCAATCGAACTCGGCTTTCAGCCACGCCCCAAATCCGTTTCCACTGCGCTGATACTGAAGATGCTCCTTGACTTCAATCAACCGCTCGCCTATCTCGAAAATATCCTGAGCCGAACGACGGATGCGATCCTTGATCTCGATAGTGCGTTGAGCAACCACGATCCGCGCCTCGGTGTCGAGGGTGGTATAGTCGAATGCCATCACGATCTGTTCCATACAGCCTCCGTTGTGGTGTGTGACCGCCAGGGCGTGCGGGCGCGTTTGGCGGTTGCTGTTTATCACATCGCTCCAATGGCGTGCAACAACTCGTCGGCGGTTGTGACCACGAGCGGCGGGCACCCGGCCAGGGTCATCCGCTCGATGGTCTCGCGCTCTTTGGGGGTGAGGGCGTTCCGCTCGCTGGGCATCTTGATCTCGACCAGATGCAGACGGCCTCGGAAGGCGACAAGAGCGTCGAGCGCACCGGGCAGGGCGTGGGTGTCCACGATCTGCGCTCCTACGTCGGCAGCGGCTTGGAGGACGCTGGCGTGGTTGCGGTCTACGCGGGCAGCACGGCGCATGGTTCGCTCCTCTAGGCTATCTGCTGCTCCAGGTAGGTCTCCATCGGCGTGGGGATGTCTGCCCGATCCACGGCCCTGCGCTCCAGGCCGCGCTTGCTCTTGATCTCGATCTCGGCATCAACAACCCACGAGCGGCTTTCAAATGCCACCGTCAGCAGATCCTCCAGATTCAGCGCATCATCGTTCGTTGCGACGGAAAACGTTATCTTGAGGCCCGTGCTGGGCAGGAGTCCGGCGGCGATGAGCGATATCAGCGCGGCCCGCATTTCGGAGGGCCGGGCGATCCCTTTGTCGGTCGTGAGGGTAAGCGTTACGGTAGGCATGACGGTGTCTCGTCCTTCTCGTCATCCTGCGCCAGCAGCCCGATCATCCCGGCCTGCTGCTTCTGGAGGTTGTCAATGATCGCGCTCTGCGTATCGGTCAGCGCGGTGAGGCGCTCGATGACGGTGTGCCGCTGGCCCAGGGCGGTGACGAGGCGCTCGATGGTGTCGTGAGCCTTCGCCAGCCGACCGGGCCAACACGTCGGCCACTCGGGCCACTCGCAGACCATTCCCCAGCGGCCTTCGGGGTGCGACTTCTCGACCACGATGCGGGCGCGGTAGCGGGTATCGTCATCGTCAACGAACAGAACCTCGTGGTGGTCAGGGGTGGTCATCGCTGTTTTCTCCTGCGGAGATGGGCGCGATTTAATGCGTCCTGGCGGTACTCACGCCAGTCAGACGCGGCTATCTGCTCCGGCGCAAGCGGGCAATCGGGGCGATCAAGGAACGCCATCCACGCCGATGCCGTGACCCGCCACTGCGATCCGTCCCGCGTAGATCGCCGTGCGTCGAGCAGCCCTGCCGCACGCCATCGTGCGATCCGGCGTGCGCCCCATCGATGCGACCAGCCGCATAGTCGTGCGATGTCGCGGCCTGAAAAAACCATCTCGGCGCGCAGATCACGCACGGTCATCCCTGCGCGGCACAGACGCTTGTAGAGGGCGTCGGTGCTGACGCCAAACGTCTGCGCTGCCGCCCGGGCGAGCGCCCCATCCTCAATGCGCTCGCGGATAGCATCAATGTCAATCTTCGGTCGCAACGAGGCAACGTCGCCGCTGGCGATAAGGTTCATTCGCACGTAGCACACGCGCCACGCCGGGATGCCGTAGGTTTTCACGATCTGCGCAGGCGGCATCGTGGGGTTGGCGAGGACAATAGCGCGGACGCGGGTCATCTCGGGCGATAGTGGCCGTCCAGTCGTCATCGCTTACTCCATGCATACGCGCCGCCGAGCGACTCCTCGGGCTGGCAGCGGGCGGGTGCGCCGTCTGCTTTCCGCAGTGCGGAAAGCAGACGCTTTTCGCCGTAGGCGATGCGGCATTGCTCGGTGAGTACCTTCACACGCGAGTACTGGCGTGCGGCGCGTGCGGCCTGAATCTCCTCATCAAGGCGGTTGACCTCGGCCACGGCGCGGGCGTAGCGGTCGCGGATGCTCGTCATGCGTCACCTCCGAACCCAGTATGGTGGAACTCGGTGTACAGGTAGTGCCAGTGCCAGGTGCCGATGGTCGCCAGATAGGCGCTCGGCATCGAGGCGGGTGTCCGGCTCAGGTCGAGTAGACGACGAACGGTGGCTTGTGCATGCAG
>CAIRFY010000091.1 GCA_903877945.1 uncultured Oscillochloris sp.
TCGGCCCAATCTTTGCGCAGCGTGGCCTTATAATCGTCGCTCAGACTGGCACCGTAGGGCGGATTGGCGACGATAAAAGCGAAGCCGCTGGCATAGGGCGTGCCGGATGCGCGGCGCTTGATTTGGTCGGCCTCGGCACTCTCCTCGGCCAGCCGTGATTGGAAGCGGCTGTACGAAAACATATCGGTCGGGTTGGTCAGCGCATCCTCGTTGTAGATATGAAATCGCTCTAGTGGCTGGCGAATACCCTGGTCGTGGGCCTGCTTTACCAGATCAAGTGCCTGGATGAGCAAGTTCACTTCGGCCAAATAACATGCAAAGGGGTTGAGGTCGAAGCCGAAGAGCGACTCACGGATGCGGCGGATAATCACCAGCGGGCTAGGTTGTTGCGGCGGCGGTACCGCCTGATACGCCGCGACCACCCGATGCGCCGCCGCAACCAGAAATGATCCTGAGCCGCAGGCCGGGTCAATCAAGCGCTTATCGGGGCCGATAATTTCTGACCCCGAGGTGTAGCCAATCGAGTCGAGCATGTAGTTTACGATAGAGCGAGGCGTGTAATATTGCCCGCGCTCCTTCTTCTCCTTGCGGGCGACGTAGGTGTTGTAGATCGTGCCCACAATATCGGCGTTGACTTCCGCAAAGTTAAAGCGACTCAAGCGATGTAACGCCATCAGCAGTTGCTTACGGTCAAGGCGATACCAGTTGAAGACCTCGCGCCCGGTAAAGAAGTGCGCGTAGATATTCTGCGCATTCGCGTAGGCCATATCGAGCAGCGGGGTATACGGGTTGCCGCTGGCAAAGCGCAGGTACCGATCAATATCCTCCTGCCAGTGCTTGATACCGCCATCTGAGATGAAGCGATGGGGAAAGAGTCCCTTGTCCTCACAGACACGGATCAGCAGCAGCCGAATAAACACCACGTACGCAGCCTGAAGGGCGAACTCGGTTGCCTGTTGCTCCTCGGTACCGCCACCAATCACCGTCTCTTGAATGAGTGAGCGCCAGGCCGCAAAATCTTCCATCACCACGCGGGTCTCTCGATACTGCAACCGCAACTCGGTCTGCCGTTTGAGATGTAGGCTAACCACATCGCTGTAGGTATCGAGCGCAGCTTTCAGATCCGATGCCGTGTTGAGGTTTGGCCAGGGAGCGGCGAAGCGCGGGCGATCAGCGTACTTTACGGCTCGCGCCGCATTGATCACCCCAAGGATGGCATCAGACAGCGCCTTCTTGCTCGGATACGAACTATCATCGGCAGCCACATTGATCAGCATACGCCGAATCAGATCCTCCTGCTCACCGGATAGCCCAAGCGTGGCCTTCATCCGACTCAGCGCGTTCATCACCTGCTCGCAGAGGGCGGTGAGCTTCGACTCCGCCTCCTCCATTGCCCCATCATCGAGATAGCGGCGGCGCTGCTCGTAGGCAGCAGCAGCATCACAATGACGTTGGAGTATCTGGCGCGCATCGGCGTGCAGTGCAGCAATAAGCTGCTGCACCTCTGTGACCAACAATTCCTCGTGACGCTCCGAGGTTCCCAGCCGAAGAGCGCGCACCAGCCAACGATCGACATCCATCCCCAACTCGCGCTCCATACGGTCAGGGTCGGTGAATGAGGCAAGACTGCACTGGCGCTCACTCAGGGTAATCATGTCGGACAGATCGGCAGGAAGCTCTGCA
>CAIRFY010000092.1 GCA_903877945.1 uncultured Oscillochloris sp.
AACCATGTCTTAGGGATGGTTCAATCCAGCGTGACAGTTCAGCGATGAAACGATGACGCGGTGAGGCGTTCCGTATCGCCTCATCGCCTCATCGTTTCGTCGCTGAATTGTCACGCTAGATTGAAACATGCCTTAGGTGATGAGTAACCAAAAATATCAAGGACAGAGGCGCATGGTATCATTTCTTCAGACGATGAAGTAACGAGGCGACGAGGCGACGAGGCGACGACGTGAGGGCGCAGTGGCATCGCCTCATCGCCTCATCACCTCATCGCCTCATCGCCTCATCACCTCATCACCTCATCGCCTCACCACCTCATCGCCTCACTGTAAAGCTAGAATGACCGGATCTGAATCTTGTCTAACGACGTGAAAGATTGCGACTCATGGCTCACACCGCCGCCATTGCCCACCTGCGCACCGCAGACCCGGTACTCGCCGACGTGATCGACGCGGTGGGGCCATGCGAATGGACGCTCAGCGCACAAGGCTTTCGCACCCTCGCCGACGCGATCATCGCGCAGCAGATCTCGATCAAGGCGTCGGCGGCGATTATGGGCCGACTGGAGCACCTGCTTGGCGAGGTGGTGCCCGAACGGTTTTTGGCTACAGAACCCGAGGATCTGCGGGGGATTGGCCTTTCGGGACAGAAGGCGCGCTACCTGCGCGACCTGGCCGAGCGTACGATCACGGGCGCTCTCGATCTGAGTGCCCTGCCCGCCCTCGACGATGAATCTGCAATCTCCCAACTTACGGCGGTGAAGGGCATTGGGCGCTGGACTGCCGAGATCTACCTGATCTTTGCTCTGGGCCGCCCCGACGTGCTTCCCGCTGACGACCTGGGGCTGCGCTATGCGGCGCAGCAGTTCTACCAACTTCCCGCACCGCCGCCGCCGCCAGAAATGCGCCGGATCGGAGAGGCGTGGCGGCCTTACCGCAGCGTGGCCTGCTGGTACCTCTGGCGCGGTAGGCAGATACACTATTAAAAAATAGATTATGGTATGATATGTACAATTCCCTGGTTAGATGGAGACAGCCTGATGGCACGACATAATGGGCGGCTCGCCGACGAGCTGCGCCCGATTGAGATCATTCCTGGGTACGCGCCCTACGCCGAGGGCTCGGCTCTGATCAGCTATGGCAACACGCGAGTACTCTGCACGGCCAGCCTCGAAGATTATCTGCCGGGCTGGCTGCGCGGCCAGAAGCGCGGATGGGTGAGCGGCGAGTACGCGCTGCTGCCGCGATCTACCCATACACGCACCCGGCGCGAACGCACCGGGGCCGGCGGGCGCACCCAGGAGATCCAGCGCCTCATTGGTCGTGCGCTGCGGGCTGCCGTCGATCTCACGGCCCTCGGCGAATACATGATCACGGTTGACTGCGATGTCCTCCAGGCCGATGGCGGCACCCGCACGGCGGCGATCACCGGCGGATACGTGGCCCTGGCCCTGGCCCTGCGTAAGCTTCAGTCCGATGGCAGGCTGACCCACAATCCCCTGGTGCGGGCGGTAGCCGCCGTGAGCGTCGGCATTGTCGGCAATGAGTTGCTGCTCGACCTTGACTATCGCGAGGACAGCAGTGCCGATATGGACTGCAACGTCGTGCAGACCGACAGCGGCGCGTTTATCGAGGTTCAGAGTACCGCCGAGGGCGAGCCGGTCAGCCGGGCGCAGCTCGACGCCCTGCTTGATCTGGCTGGTCGCGGGATCAGCACGCTGATTGAAGCTCAGCGTACGGCGCTTGAGTCTCAATCCTAGGGAGGGGAGTCCTCCTTATCACCATACTATGCCCTTACGCAACACCAGGAGAGACCCACGATGCAGGAAGAGCAGCATAACAACCGCGAATCAGGTATGCGCCACCTTCAGCGCGGCATGGCATTTGAGCGCTCGAACCGCATCGCTGAAGCTGTTAATTCGTACCGTCAGGCTATCGCCAGCTACCCCTACCTCTCCGAGGCTCACAACGCCCTTGGCTTCTACTACCAGCGCAGCGGGCTGCTTGCCAAAGCCGCCGACGAGTTTCGTACCGTCGCCAGCCTCGTCGGCGACTTCCTGGCCTACTTCAACCTCGGTTATATCCTGGTGGAGCTGGAGCGATACGACGAGGCGCTCGACACCTTCAGCCACTGCCTCGGCCTTGACCCGAACGACTCGGCCACCCACTTCGAGATCGGGCTGATCCACTATGCCTGCGGCGACTATGGCGCGGCCCTTTGTCATCTTCAGACGCCCCTGAGCAGCTACCCCAGCGACTGGGAGATCCATAACCTGACCGGCAAGTGCCACCTGGGGATGCGCAGCTACGATGAGGCGATAAGCGCCTTCGGTCGCGCACTGCTGCTCACCAACAGCCCGCAGGCCCAGGTTGAGCTGCTCGATAATATCAACACCGTCGAGCGCTACCGCGAGTTCCGTAGCCTCACAACAGTCAAAGATCAGCTCTACGCCCAGGAGGGCGTGGTCTATCTCGGCTCGGCCCAAGACGATGGCCTACACACCCAGGATGTCCACGACTTCCACTTTTCCTACCCCGACATCGGCACTACGCTCCAGCGCCTGATCGCCTTGATCAAAAGCGCACGCTGGAGCTTCACCGCCATCGTCTGCGGCGACACCCTCACTCGCCCTCTGGCTAACGCTCTCGCGCATTTGCTGGAGATCCCGCAGCGCAGTGTCGATCAGCTTGTCACAGACGACCGTGCGCTTCTGCTGATCGCCGTCGCCCGTGAGGCCGAATTGCTTCAGCTCACGATTGAGCGCACCCCCTGTCCGGCCACCGCTTTCTGCCTCAGCCTCAACTGGCTACGCCACAGCAAGGTGCTACCCGACCTGATCGGCATCACCGCCCACGGAGTCTCTAGCGTGCCCTGGGAGACGGAGCTGCGCCACCTGCGCGCCGATGGTGCCCCCGCCGCCCAGATCGACACCTGCGTCTCCCTGTCCACCCAGCAGATCATCCAGGCATTCCACGAGACACCCATTGATGGCAACCTGTCCCGCCAGATCCGCTACTACATCCGTAATCATCGCAAGGTAAACGCAAAAACGTAAGGGCGCAACAGAGCATAAGTAACGCTGTCACGCTGAGCGAAGCGAAGCGTCCCGGCCGGGATTCTTCGCTTCGCTCAGAATGACAGGACGTTTCACAGCGTTACTTCTACGGTATTGCGTAAAGACGACGCATGGTGTTCTGGCGTAGTACGGCCAGAACACCATTTCGTGTTATAATACTACACGTTTCCGGTTTTTACCCGTGGTTGCCTATGATCCGACTTGGATTTCCGGTGCGCGTCGTCGGTCGGCCCGGCCTGGGCAGCGGGCGACCGGCGCACCTAAGCGTTGGCCTTGTGCGTCTGGGCGATGTACTTAGCTACATCGAGCAGATCGGCGTGCGATTTTACCGCATCGCGGCGGCTATGCTGGTGTCTGACGGCATGCGCCAGATCGATGAGTGCGCGTCGCAGATCGATCTGCTGGCCCAACGTCTGGTCACTACAGACACCCGGCTCACCGCGCACCTTGACCATAGCGTGGCCCTGGGTTGCGCCGATGAGGTTCTCGCAGCAGATGGGGCGGCCCAGATCGAGGCCATGGCGGCCCTGCTTGAGCGCCTAGACTCGTATCGGCCCGGTGGGCAGGTCGAGGGCACCATTGTGGTTCACGTGGGCGGCCCCGCTGACGACCCGACGACCCCGCAGCGCTTCGCCGTGCGGCACCAGGCACTTTCGGCGCGGGCGCGGGCGCGCCTCGCCGTCGAACACGACAGCGCCGGTCACAGCCTGGGCCAGATCCTCGCCCTGCACCGCCGCTGTGGCGTGCCGGTGGTCTTCGACGCCCTGCACTGGGAGATCTGGAACCCCGAGACGATCCCGCTCGACATCGCTCTCGGTCTGGCCCTGGCTACATGGCCAACCGGATCGCGCCCAGAGGTACACCTGAGCAGTCAGCGCAGCGAGGCCCACCTGCTGCCGCCGCGCCCTGGTCAACACGCCGCTGTCCTACCGCCGCGCCCTGGTCAACACGCCGACTTTATCGACGCAGGCACCCTCCATCGCCTGCTGGGTGCGGCACGCGGGCTGCCGCCCTTCGACCTCATGCTTGAGGCAAAGGCCGGTGACCTCGCCCTGCTGCGGCTGCGCACCGAGATCGCCCGCCGCGCACCCAGCCTCGCCCTGGCCCTCGGCTAGACGATTGCAGATTGGTGATTGCAGATTGGTGATTGAACGCACCGCATTCAGATGCGATCTTTGATAGGGGGCTATCGGCTATTACTACAGTTGTAAATATCTTCGCAGAAAGGCTCCCGCCGATCACCCCCCCCTAGCCCCCCCGCACGCGGGGGGGGAACCAACCCATGCATTGTCCCCCCCCGCTTGCGGGGGGGAACCAACCAATGCATT
>CAIRFY010000093.1 GCA_903877945.1 uncultured Oscillochloris sp.
CCGCGCCTCCGCGCCTCGTCGCCTCCGCGCCTCCGCGCCTCCGCGCCTCCGCGCCTCCGCGCCTCCGCGCCTCCGCGCCTCCGCGCCTCCGCGCCTCCGCGCCTCCGCGCCTCCGCGCCTCCGCGCCTCCGCGCCTCCTCGCCTCCTCGCCTCCTCGCCTCCTCGCCTCCTCGCCACACTGTCACGCTAGAACTACCGGATCTGAACCTAGTCTTAGCATTCTTCATGTGTTCGGTCGATTGCAACCGAACACACGATCATGATCGCTACCGATAGATCTTCACCCGTCGGTTCGGGTCATCGCCGCGACTCTCCGAGTGCAAGTTATAGCGGTCGGCCATCTGGTGCTGAAGTCGGCGGATATAACTGCTACGCGGCGTCAGTTCAATCGCACTCTGTTCGCCGTTCATCAACTGGCCGATTGCCGTCTCCAGCTCAACCATCGCATCTTCGATCACCTCGGAGCCGTTAGATCGCTTCCCGTTCCCGCCCTCGGGCTGCCCGCCCTCGTCGGCATCAGGCTCGCGTAAGTTAAACACCTGGGCCAACTGGCGCTCCATCTGCGTGATCGTATTGTTCCGCAGCACGTACACCGGCACGCCGTGTTCCTCAGCCTGCTTGAGCCGCTGGGCGCTCTGGCGATAGTAGTTCTTCAGCGTCATCACCAACGAGGCGTCCTTCATGTCGCGGACAATCACTGCAGGCACCCGCAGTCGCTCAATCGCCGTCTCTAGCCGGTTGCGGCTCACCCCGAACGGAAAGATCCGCTGGGTCGTCACCCCCGGACCAACAGCGCCATGCGCGCCGCCCCCCGAGCCGCTCCGATCTCGCGTGCGCGGCCCACTGAATCGCTCGCCACCACCCCGATCACCGCCACCGCCTCGCTCACTACCACCGCCCCGCTCGCCGCCCGAACTGCCTCGCCCCGGAGCCATCCGTCGCCCCAGGGACGGCGCATCGATCAGCTCGCGCTGCACCGTCTCCACCTGCACGACCCCGTCCGCGTCGCGTGACCGCAGTTCGGCCGGCGGATTCTCACCGCGCAGGATCGCGTCCACCGCCGACGCCACATCATCATAGACCGTCACGCTATCCCAACTCTCGATCTCGACCAGTACCTCAAAAGTCGGCGGAGCCTTGCGCTCCAGCACGGTCTTCTGCGTGCCGCGCCGACGTGCCTCCTCGTCGCCAAGCGTCACCGCCTGGATGCCGCCCACGAGATCCGAGAGCGTCGGGTTAATCATCAGGTTATCGAGCGTGTTGCCGTGGGCCGTGCCCACCAACTGCACGCCGCGCTCGGCAATCGTGCGTGCGGCCATCGCCTCAAGCTCCGTGCCGATCTCGTCAATGACGATCACCTCGGGCATGTGGTTCTCCACCGCCTCGATCATTACCCCGTGCTGCTCAGCCGGACGCGGCACCTGCATACGCCGCGCCCGCCCGATCCCAGGGTGCGGGATGTCGCCGTCACCCGCGATCTCGTTCGAGGTGTCTACGATCACCACCCGCTTGCGGAATTCCTCGGCCAGCACGCGGGCCGTCTCACGCAGCAGGGTCGTCTTGCCCGTCCCCGGCTTACCCAGCAACAGAATGCTCTTCCCGGTTTCCACCAGATCACGAATGATCACCACCGTGCCAAACACCGCCCGGCCTACCCGGCACGTCAGGCCAACCACCAGACCACGGCGGTTGCGCATCGCCGAGATCCGGTGCAGCGTGCGCGGGATACCGGCCCGGTTATCCTCGCCAAACTCGCCGATTCGCCCGATTACATGGTCAATGTCGTCCTGAGTCACCTCGCGATTGCTCAGGAACCGCTCCACATCACGGTAGCGTGCCTCCGGCAGCCGCCCCAGATCCATCACAATCTCAAGCAAATCCGCCGAGTCCTCATTGCTCCCCTGGATCGCGTCAGTGATATGAACCGGCAGCGTGTCAAGCAACAGATCGATATTGTTCGTCACATCAGGTCGCTCGGACATAGGGTTACACATCCTCCCTGGCCGCAGAGATACGTGGGGCAGTCACCCGGGGCTCCAGCCCCGGCTCAAAGGTTGGCACCAGCAGCGGACGCCACACTGCGACGACCGTACTCTTCACGAGCAGCGCCTGTTCACCGATCATCTGAAATCCGAGCGTCTGGCACGGCCCACGCAGATCCTCCTGGTACTCACGCAGCATCAGATAGACCGGGTGCGTATCGCTGATCTGAGCCAGCCCAAAGCGCAGCACATCGACTACCTGATCGCGTGCATCAGGCCGAATCATCAGGCTCAAAACATGCCCCGAGACCCCGCTGGTCAGTCGTAAATACGCGGTCAGATCGTCGTCCGGGCCAAGCACCCATGCCAACTGGCGCAGCCCGCCGAAGTGCGGCGACAGTGACAGCGACCAGTGGCGGGCGTTGCGCACCTCAGCATGCTGCACCAAATGGGGCGTCACCGCACCGTAGAGCTTATGCACCGCCCAGTGGTCGCGCCGAGCTTGCATCCGCATCGGTGCCAGCGTGGTTCCCTGATCCCAGTCGGGGCCAGAGAGGAGCAGGGTCGTCGTATGGGCGTATGCCTGGAAGCCAAGCTGGCGAAAGATCTCGCGCACCTCGGTGTGCTGGTCGGGGATTGCGGCGTAGAGCCGCTGGACATAGGCGTGCCCTGCGTGGACGCAGAGCCGTTCGAGGAGGCGAAACCAGATATCGTAGTCGCTCGGCAGGTGCGCCGCCTGCGTCCCAGAGGTGCCGAGGTAGACCACATCCTGCTCAGGGCGACCGCTGCGCCCAAGGGACTGGGCGACCGCGCTGATGCCGCGATCCTGCGCGATCAGGGTGGTGCGATCCCGCCCGTTGCCCTGGAGCATACAATGGAGCGCACACCAAGCGGGCCGGTGGGACTGCGCGAGCAATCCATCGGTATAGAGCACCACCTGATTACGCGGCTTGCGCCGTAGCGACCAGAGATCGCCGGGGGCCACAGAGCGAATCATAGCGTGATTTTAGATTTCGGATTTTCGATTTTAGATTGCGCACCGCAATCTAAAATCCACAACCTAAAATCGTCTATAGCTCCAAAAAGTAGCGATGCACTCGGTCATCGCTCGTAAGCTCGGGGTGAAACGTCGTCGCCAACATCCGGCCCTGCTGCGCGGCTACTACCGCCCCGCTCGGCAGGCGCGCCAGAACCCGCACCGTCGGCCCAACCGACTCGATCAGCGGGGCGCGGATAAACACCCCCGGTAGCGGATCGTCGCCCAAAACCGGCATGTCGAGCGGTTGCTCGAAACTATCGAGCTGGCTGCCGTATGCGTTGCGCCGCACCGCTATATCCATCACTTCAAGGCCCGGTTGCCCGCCCTGCTTCATATCGAGAACCGTGCGCGCCAGCAAGATCGCCCCCGCGCACGTCCCCCAGACCGCCAAGTCGCGGCCAGCCCGCGCACGCAGCGGGGCGATGAAGTTGTAGATGGTCAACAGGCGACCAATCGCCGTACTCTCTCCGCCGGGGATGATCAGACGATCTACCGTCGCCAGATGTTTCGGCAGGCGTACCTCCACAGGCTGCACACCCATACGTCGCAGGATCTCGCTATGCTCGCGAACGTCGCCCTGAAGTGCCAGTACACCAACATTCATAAAAAATATCCGTTGGGTCACCGCCACGACGATGACCCAACCACAAGACTACCAGCCGCGCTTCGCCATCAACTGCTCGGCTGGGATCTGATCAATGTTGATTCCGACCATCGCCTCGCCCAGGCCCTTGCTCACCTGCGCGATAATCTCTGGATCCTGATAGTGGGTAGTCGCCTCAACAATCGCCCGGGCGCGCTGCATCGGGTTGCCACTCTTGAAGATCCCCGAACCCACAAAGACCCCATCAACCCCAAGCTGCATCATCAGGGCGGCGTCGGCTGGCGTGGCGATCCCACCGGCGGCAAAGTTCACCACCGGCAGTCGGCCCGCCGCCGCCACCTGCTTCACCAGTTCGTAGGGAGCCTGCAGGTTCTTCGCCGCCGTGAACAGCTCATCCTCGTCCATGCTTTGCAGGCGGCGGATGTCACCCTGAACCGTGCGGAAGTGACGGACAGCCTCCACCACATTGCCCGTGCCCGCCTCACCCTTGGTGCGCAGCATCGCCGCACCCTCGGCCAGACGGCGCAGAGCCTCGCCCAGGTTGCGGCAGCCGCAGACAAAGGGAATCGTGAACTTGTGCTTATTGATGTGGTGCTCCTCGTCAGCCGGGGTGAGTACCTCGCTCTCATCAATATAGTCAATGCCCAAAACCTCGATCACCTGGGCCTCGACAAAGTGGCCGATCCGGGCCTTGGCCATCACCGGAATGGTCACCGCAGCCTTAATCGCCGCTATCAGCTCAGGGTCGCTCATCCGCGCAACACCGCCTTGAGCACGGATGTCGGCGGGTACGCGCTCAAGCGCCATCACCGCTACGGCGCCCGCCTCCTCAGCAATCCGCGCCTGCTCAACCGTGACCACATCCATGATCACGCCACCCTTGAGCATCTGCGCCAGGCCGACTTTCGTCGTCCAGGTTGATTTTTCCATCACAGCACCTCACTCACACACGGTTCCATAGTTAGAGATAGCACGCTTTATTTTACCATAGCCGCTCTTGTCGGGGCAACGCAGCCAGATCCTCACCCTGACCCTCCTCCCCAGGGCATGTGCAAAGTCGTGTGGTCGCCGGACAGCCCTCACCCCCCAGCCCCCTCTCCCTGAACGGGAGAGGGGGAGCCGAGCGCATCCTGATGAAGAAACTCCCCTCTCCCCGTGAGGGAGAGGGGCAGGGGGTGAGG
>CAIRFY010000094.1 GCA_903877945.1 uncultured Oscillochloris sp.
ACTACCGACGCGGTGAGGCGCTCCGTATCGCCTCATCGCCTCATCGCCTCGTCGCAAGACTGTCAAGCTGAATGTACCCATTTTGAAACACGCCTTAGAGCCAATACTTTTCACATAAGCCGATTTATGCCGACCTTGCCCCCTCACCCCCTGCCCCTCTCCCTCACGGGGAGAGGGAAGATTCCGCACCAGGACACATCCGACTCCCCCTCTCCCGCTCAGGGAGAGGGGGCTGGGGGGTGAGGGCTGATCGGCGGCAGATTCCTTATCCGAACAGTATTGGCCTTAGAGCGCAATTGTAGCACGGCGCACAGCCCACAAATGTTATATACCGTCTGCCACGTCACAAAGATACGGCCGTGCTATTAGCCATATCTCCTAACTTCCCCTAGTACTTTTGGCAGTTCATAATCCGCCTAATGGCTACGCTATTTGGCGAACCCTTTGCGTCTGCTGTGCGGTCTACTACCAGAAGTTGTATGACACCGTGACATATGAGGAGAACCGTTATGACTGACGACTGCGCCACTGAGAATCGTCCCGCGCCGCGCTCTCTGAGTCTGAACGATCTGGATCTGCTCTGGAGTCGTGTTGGTCAGGACGCGCTGGCTGACGAAGATGCACGCGGGCGCTACCTTGCACACGGTTGTCCTCTGCCTCCACCACCACCGCCTCCGCCCGCCGCCCAGACCTGGCACCAGCCGCTGTGCGCCTAGGGGGGAGGCGATGAGGCGATGAGGCGATGCAATCGCCTCATCGCCTCATCGCCCAACGGTAAAGCTGATCTGAAGCTTGCCCAAAGGAGACGGTATGGTTCTCTCCCTTCGTCATCGCAGCATCTGCGCCGTCTTGCTCGCCCTCATGCTGGTCGTGACCGCACTGGTGGCCCCGCGACCGATCCCGTCTCACGCTCAGGTCGCCAACGGTAGCGGCTTCACCAGCGCGGTGTCCTGCATGAACGGCCCGCCCACCTTCGCCACGACAAGTATGGTCAACACCTTATACCCCGGTGCGCCGATGGCCAACCAGACCGACCCCGCCCTGCTCCAGATTACGAGCGATAGCCGCACGACCCTGGCCCCGATTGGTTCAGTCGCGACATTTGGGGAGAACAGCGCGATTGCCAATGGTCTAGGCGCAACCTACGGCCTCGCCTATGACGATGGCGACGTCAGCGGCATCCGCCGCCTGTTCGCTGCCGCCTACCTTAAACGTAGTGTCTCTCTGTCACTCGTCGGGCTAGGCGCGATCTGGGAGTACCGCTTTGGCACGGGCGCGTGGAGTCTGGCAACCGTTGTGCCGAATGTGGGCAGTGATACACGTACCACCCCCGACCTCAACGACACGGGCATGATCGAGCAGGTGGGCCACGTGGGCTTGGGCGACCTGGAGGTTTCGCCGGACGGGCGCACCCTGTACGCGATGAACCTGGCAACCCGCAGCATCGCCCGCTACGATATTAGCGGCGGCGCTCCAGTGGCGCTGCCAGATCTCAGCATCCCCCTAAGTGTGATCAGCGCCTCCCCGACGGTACAGGCCGACCTGCGGCCCTTCGCCATTGGCTTCGTCCCCGTATACGACCCGCAGGGCGTCCACCGCCCGACCCTCCTGGTGGGGATGGTCGATTCGGTCGCCCGTAGTCCCTCCGGGATGAGCTTTAGCCCCACCTGGATCTACCCGACTGCCTACGTGCTGGAGTACAACGAAGACACGACCACGAGTATTGGTAGCTGGCGCATCTCGGTGGCGCAGAACCTCAATGCGACCGGTCTGAGTACCCGCGAGACATCGAGTACCTTCTTCCAGCCCGGACGGCCTCTGTACACCCGTGGCTGGAACCCCTGGTTCCCTATGAGCTTTGCAAAATCATCCCACGTAGGTACGGCACCGCTGACCACGGTACGCTTCCCTGAGCCGATGCTCACCGATATTACCGTGACTCGCGACGGGCAAACGATGTTTGTGGGCCTGCGTGACCGCACCGCCGATCAGTTGTTTAGCCGAGTCTCGCCTTCGGGCGAGTTCTCCTCCATCGCGCAGGGCGACATCCTCACCTACAAGCTCATCGGCGGTATCTGGATGCTCCAGGGCGATTCGTACAGTGATTTCTTCAACGACAACAGCCATATGTATACGGGGAGTACTCCGGCTCACATCGAAAACCTAATGGGCATAGCGGCGATCAGTATGGGCGGCATGGGGCCAAGCGGCTTCAGCGAGCAACTGATGACCACCGCGTTGCTAGGCGCGGAAACCAGCGGCGTGCGGGTCTATGCGGCCACCGGGGGTGGGATCGTCGCCCAGCAGACCATTGCGACGGCGGCGAATCCAGGGGGCGGTAAGGCAGCCTCGCTTGGCGACGTAGAGTTTCTCTGTAGCTACGCCCTCGTCGGCGGGCGGGTGTGGCAGGACGTGACCGCGAACGGTGTGCAGGATGCGGGCGAGTCGGCCTTCGCCGGTGTCACCTTGGATGTCTTCGCTGGTCAGGGCAGCGATGCGAATGGCCCGGCCCTGGCCACCCTCACGACCGACGCCGGTGGGAACTACCTGTTTGCCGTGCCGCCGAACACCCCGGTCAACATCCGTATCGCGGCCAGCAGCCGGGCGAGCCTGATGGCGCAGGGCTGGCGCATCACCGACCCGAACCTCGGCGGGAACGACGCGACCGATAGCGATATGAGCGCGGTCGATGGCTATATCGAGATGTCTGGACAGCACTATGGCACGGTGGGCGGCGGTTTCACCGGCATGGCCGTGCCCACGCTGATGAACCGTGGCGACCAGCGTACCTTCGATATCGGCTTGACCCAGGCGCTGCCGGTTGGCCAGATTGGCGACCGGGTTTGGGAGGACACCAACCACAACGGTCTACAGGATGCCGGTGAGCCGAGCTACGCAGGCTATGCGGTGTCCCTCGTCCCCGACCCGCAGAGCGTGGCTTTGCTGCTACCGCCGGGCTACGCCAAAGACATAACCACTGGTACGAGCGGAACCTATCACTTCAACAATCTGCCGCCGGGGCGCTATGCCGTGCGCTTTGGTACGCCTGCGGCCACTTTCAGCGCGACGCTGCGCGATGTGGGGGCGAACGACGCCAGCGATAGCGATGCCGACGCGAGTACAAACTACACCAGCCCGTTCGTCACGCTTACGCCCCCGTCGGGTAACGTGAACACCAGCATCGACATGGGACTGTTCGGCGGGGTGCCGGACATCTGGATCAGCAAGAACGGCCCGGCGCAGACTCTGGTTGGGAATACCTTCGCCTACACGCTGGACTACGGCAACGTCGGGACGCGAGCGGCGGATGGCGTGCAACTCCGCGACACCCTGCCCGCCGGGTTGACCTACATCTCCGCCAGCCCTGCGCCGAGCAGCGTCAGCGGGCAGATGCTGACGTGGAACCTGAATACCCTCGGTATTGGACAGACCGGGCGGATCACCCTGAACGTGCGCGCCCCGGTCAGCCTGACCCCGACCAGCGCGGTACAGCAGTTCATCATCAACACGGCCAGCATTAGCACGGCGACGCCGAACGACCCGCTGGGAAACAACAGTAGCTCCCGCACCAGCAGTATCGTGCGTCCCGAGGTGAGCGTCACCAAGACGGCTACGACCGTCGCCTTGGTGGGCGACGAGATTAGCTACACGCTGAGCTACGCCAACACTGGCGGCGTTGCCGCCGCGAGCGTGGTCCTCGTCGATATACTGCCCGCAGGGATGACGTTCACCCGCTTTATCCAGAACCCCGGCGCGGCGTGTAGCTACACGGCGGCCACAAACACGGTCAGTTGCTCCTTCCTCGCGCTGGCCGCTGGGGAAACTGGCAGCGTGGTGATCGGGGCCAAGGCCGACGTGACCGCCGCCGCCAGCGTGGCGAACAGCGCCAGCATCAGCACGCTCACCGCTGGCGACACCTTGACCGGCAACAGCAGCACCGCGACCACGACCATCCAGTTTCCTGATCTTGGCGTGACCGTCGGTATCAGCCCGTCGCCGTTCCCGGTGGGGACGAGCGGCAGCGTCACTGCCACGTATACGAACCAGGGGACGGGCGTGGCGCGCAGCACGAGCCTGAACCTGATCGTGCCTGCGGGCGTGACCCTCGGCACGCTGCCGAGCGGCTGCGCCTACACTGCTGTCATCCATCTGATCGCCTGCGCTCTGGGTGATCTCGCCCCCAACACAACCAGTTCGCAGGTGATCCCGCTGAGCCTGCCCGCCAACTTCGCCGCCGACAGCCTGGGGATGTCGGCGAGCATGACGACACTCACCCCCGAGCGCCCCGCCGACCTGGCCAATAACAGCGCCGCCGATGTCGTCAGCGTGGTGCGGCCCAACGTCTCCGTGAGCGCCACCGGCCCGGCCAGCATCGTCGGCCAGGGCAGCGCCTTCTGGTATACGGTCAGTTACGGCAACCGCTACCGGGTCAACCCGAGTCTGACTCGCGCCGCCGACGGGGTTGTACTGACGGCCATCCTCCCGGCGGATGTGACCTTTGTGCAGGCCGATCTGCCGCCCAGCAGCGTGAGCGGGCAGGTGCTGACCTGGAACCTGGGCCAACTGGCGGCCAACGCCAGCGGGCAGATCCAGATCGTCGTGCAGACGAAGGTGCCAGCGGGCACGACGCTGCACGTCACAACCGACATTAGTACGACCACCCCTGGCGACAACCTGAGCGACAACCACGCTACCGTGGACACAGACGTGGTGCCGCCACCAAGCGAGGTGGGCCAGAGCGCCAGCGACCTGAAGCTGGCCATTCACTCTGACCTTGACCCGAACAGCCAGGAC
>CAIRFY010000095.1 GCA_903877945.1 uncultured Oscillochloris sp.
CCCCCGCTTGCGGGGGGGAACCAACCAATGCATTGTCCCCCCCCGCTTGCGGGGGGGCTAGGGGGGGTGATTCAAACTACAACTGTAGTAATAGCCGATAGCCGATAGCCGATGGTCAGCGGCTATTTTCAGCGGGTGTTGTACGCGAATCGCATGGGTGCCTGATGTGCGTTCCCCTAACTTTATCGAGCCAACCGATGAGGATTTATGACCAGCGAATTGCTCTTCTTCAACGGTGTGAACGCGAGTCGCGGAACCTATGGCCGTCAGCCACTCACTGCCGATCAGCTCGCCGCGATCATCCGTGGCGAAGACCCCAAGCCAGAGGATCTCGACCCTGATAAGGATCAGCGTGATGAGCTGATCGCTCGCGCCGCCCAGGTTCAGGCCAGCGGCTTCATGGTGAAGGAGGGCGTGGACGAGAAGGATCTCGCCCAGGCGGGCTGGGGCGTGATTTTCCCCGCTGGCCCGCAGACCGCCGCTATCCGCGAGGCGATGAGCGAACTGCTGGCCTGGCGCCGCACTCAGGCCGGTTCGCTCTACCGTGAGTGCATTGGCACACAGGGCTACCTGCCCAACGAGAGTAAGGCTAGCTTCCTGCGCCGCCAGGGTGCCGCCACCTCGGGCGCGGTTGACCCCGATAAGCTGCCGTACTATGTGTTGATCGTCGGCAGTCCCGAGGAGATTCCCTACCGCTTTCAGTACCAGCTCGATGTGCAATACGCCGTCGGGCGCATTTATTTCGACACCCTCGATGAGTATGCCCGCTACGCCCGTAGCGTGGTGTCCGCCGAGCGTGGCGATGTGAAGCTGGCGCGCCGGGCGGTGTTTTTCGGCGTGCGCAATAAAGACGATGCGGCCACCACCCGCGCCGCGAACGAACTGGTGTTGCCCCTGGCCGATGTGATCAAGACGAACCGGCGGGCCAGTGACTGGTCGATTGAGACGGTGGTCGGTGAGGAGGCCAACAAGGCTCGTTTGTCTAAGCTCCTCGGCGGCGATGAGACACCGGCGATCATCTTTACCGCGAGCCACGGGGTGGAGTTCGACAACGGCGACCCGCAGCAGATCCCGCACCAGGGAGCTATCCTCTGCCAGGACTGGCCGGGGCCACGGCTGTGGCGCGGGCCGATCCCGCAGGAGTTTTATCTGGCCGGTGACGACCTTGCCTCAAACGCACGCCTGCTCGGCACCGTCGCCTTCTGCTTCGCCTGTTTCGGCGCGGGCACCCCGCGCAACGACGACTTCCCGCACCAGAAGGGCGTGCAGTCGGGTATCGCGCCCCATGCCTTCATTGCGCGGCTGCCGCAGCGCCTGCTGGGCCACCCTAACGGCGGTGCCCTGGCGGTGATCGGCCACGTTGAGCGGGCCTGGACATTCTCGTTCAGCGATGCACGCGGCGGTCGGCAGATCGAGACCTTCAGCAGTGCCATGCGCAGTATGATGTTCAACGGTGCGCCGGTGGGCGCGGCCCTGGAGTACTTTAACAATCGCTACGCTGAACTGGCCTCGGTGCTCACCGAAGATTTGGAGAACGCCCGCTGGAACACTAACATTGACCCGTATGAACTTTCGACAAAGTGGACGGAGCACAACGACGCTCGCAGCTATGTGGTGATCGGCGACCCGGCGGTGCGTCTGCCCCTGGCTGACAGCGGCGCACCACCGACATTGACGCAGCGGGCGACGATCCCGACGCTGAGTGCCCCGACGCCCGCGCCGCCCACCGATGTTCCCGTGGTCGCTCCCACACCGCCCGCCGCCCCCAGCGTGCCGGGTGTGCCGGGTGCCGGGCCTCAGGGCTGGATGGTGCCAGCGCAGACCGGCGATAACAATACCAGCTTCGGCATCTTTGGCTCGGGCGAGAAGGGCAGCGAGGCAGTGAATAAGCTCACCACCTCGCTCCAGGAGTTCGCCGAGCGCCTGGGCGAGACGCTTAAGAAGGCTATTGATAACGCCGCCCATCTGGAGGTGGAGACCTACGTGGCCGACGACCTGGCCGCTGTAAACTACCGCGAGGGCGACTTCAGCGCCGCCCAGTTGCGGGCAGTGACGCGCATGGCTCTCGATGGCGACACCCAGGTGGTGGTACCCCGGCGTGGAGATCAGCTCGACGCTGAGTTGTGGGCCATCCACACCAGCATGGTGCAGCAGGCCCAGGCCAACCGCGCCGAGATGATTCGCGCTATCGCCGCCGCTGCCGCCGGGCTCTTTAGTGCCCTAAAGTAGGGACGCAGGAGTAGGGGCGGCTCGCGAGCCG
>CAIRFY010000096.1 GCA_903877945.1 uncultured Oscillochloris sp.
CTCGCGTCTCCGCCACACTGTAAAGCTGGTCTGAACCATGTCTACGTGACAGTGCCAACGAAGTTGGCACTGTCACGTACATAGATAATTCAACTACAAGGTAGTGTATGTTTCTTGCGGACGCAATCGACCATTACCATGAATTGCTGCTCAGCACTGATATGGCCCGCGAGTCGTGGGCCACGCTCAGCGCCGAGATGCGCGCCCGCAGGCTCTTCTTTAGCGAGCGCCCCCTGTCCAGCGTGCTTCGCCCGCGCCTGATCAGCGCGGCCCAGTACGCCCTGCTCCAGCGGGCCGTTGGCGATGTGGCCCGCGCTGCCCGCAAGGTGGCGGACCTCGCTCTGACTCCTGGCTCCGCCGGGGCCGCCGTGCGCGAGCAGTTGATGCTCACGCCTCACGAACACGCCCTGATCGATATGCACCCCGGCTACGCCGACCCCAGCGCCCATGCGCGTATGGACACCTTCCTGACTCTGGACGGTAGCCTGCAGTTCGCCGCGTACAACGCCGAGAACCCGGCCTCCGTCGCCTACGAAGACCTGCTCAGTCAGGCGTTCCGGGAGATGCCGGTGATGCGGGCCTTCACGCGGCGCTACCCGCTGCGCCCGTTGCCCACCCGCCAGCGCATGATCGAGACGTTGCTGGGCGCATGGCGTGAGGCGGACTCGCCCGGCGGCGAGCCGAGCGTGGCTATCCTCGCCTGGTCTGGCCTGCCCACCACCAGTGAGTTTGAGCTATTCCGCGACTTCCTCGCCGAACATCATCTCCCGGCGCTGATTTGCACCCCTGACGACCTGCGCTTTCACGCGGGCCGACTCTTCGCCCGTATCGACGGGGCTGAGACGCCAATTACGATTGTGGTGAAGCGTGTACTCACCAGCGAGTTTCTGGTTCACTATGGCGACGAGGCTCTGGCACACCCGCTTGCCCACGCCTACGCCGCCGGAGCCTGTGTCGTGGTCAACTCCTTCCGCGCCACGCTGCTGCACAAAACGTCGATCTTCGCCCTGCTCAGCGACGAGCAGTGCCAGGCTGACTTCAGCATTGAGGAGCGCGATTCCATCGCCCGCCACATCCCCTGGACGCGTGTGCTGCGCCCTGGCGTGACCACCTATCAGGGCGACCCAATCGACCTGCTCGACTTCACGCGGGCGAACCGTAACCGGCTGCTGCTCAAGCCGAACGATACATACGATGGTAAGGACATCACTATCGGCTGGGAGAGTAGCACCGATGAGTGGGACGCCGCGATCAAGGCGGGCATGGAGTCGCCCTGTGTGGTGCAAGAGAAGGTGATGATCGCCTACGAGCCCTACCCGGCCCTGGTCGATGGCCACGTGGTGATCAGCCAGCGTCTGGTAGGGAGCGACCCCTTTCTCTTCGGCCCCGAGGTGGACGGCTGCCTCTGTCGGCTCTCCCCCGTCACCCAGCCCACCGTCAGCGCCGGGGGCGGCAGTACGGTGCCGGTGTTTGTGATCGACGAGGGATGATGTCGCTCCCCGCTGTAGGGATACGTCGTAACGCGCTCCTACGATTTGCCCTCGCCCTCGCCCTCACGGCGCTGCTGCTCACCCTGGCGCTGCGCTACCCCGCGCCCCAGGTGATCGACGTGGGCACGCCGGGCGACGCCTATTTCCTGGCCAACTTCTACCCCGCTGAGACCGACTCCGGGGCCAGCGTGCGCTGGAGCGCACCGGGCGCACGCCTGCTGCTGCCCGCATCCGCCCAGGGGCCGCTGGCCCTGACCATGCGCCTGCACGGGGCACCCTTCGTCCAGCCAGAGGATCTGAACCTGACTCTGGTGCGCGCAGGCCGGGCAGTCGGAGCATGTGGGACAAAGACCGGGTGGAGAATCTACCGGTTTCTCCTGGCCCCCGGCGGCAGGGACGGGCTTATTGGCGGCCAGACGGCCCTGGATCTCGTCATCCCCTCCGTCTCCCCTGGCCCCGCCGACCCGCGCCCCCTGGGTGTCGTCCTCGACCGGGCAGAGGTGATCGCCCTCGGCCCAATGCCCCTCGGCCCGGCACTGGAACGGGCGCTGCTGCTCACCTGGGCACTAGCGATGATCACGGCGGGGGTGGGGACGTTGGAGCGCGGCGCGATACGCTACCCCACGGCAGCCGTCATCGGCGCGGGGGCGGCCCTGTGGGCTTGGCGCGACCCCGGCGGGTTCGCCTGGGCGCTGCCAAACCCGCCGCTGTGGCTGCTGGTTGCGGGGACGTTGATCATGCTTTTGTTTAAGAAGCTGTCTGAAAAGTCACCGTCCCCCCTCCCAACCTCCCCCCGATGGGGGGAGGAGCCAGACTCCCTCCCCCATCGGGGGAGGGCTGGGGAGGGGGAATCGTCACCTCAACGCGATCAAACAATAAGCCTGATCAGCCCCAGATTCATCCCGGTGGGCGTACTGCTGGCCGGACACCTGGCGCTGCTGCTGCCGCTGCCCTGGCGCGGGCTGGGCGCGTTGGTTGTGCTTGGATTGCCGGGGTGGCTGGCCGCCCGTGCCCTCTTCCCCGACGAGGGCGACCCACTGACCCAGGGGTTTCTGGGCCTGTGCGGCGCACTGACTGTGGCCCCGCTGCTCACTCTGGCGTTCCAGGCCATCCCCGGCCCGCTGCCGGGCTGGCTGCTCCTGCTCACCACCGACCTGCTCAGCGCCGCGCTGATGGGGGCTGCGCCCCAGACTCGCCTTTTGTGGGATTTTGGCGGCTTCGCCGCCAAAATCCCACAAAAAAAATTAATCCTTCTGATCGCCATCGGCATCGCTCTGCGCCTGACCATGCTCGGCGGCGCGGAGTTCCAGGGCGACGAGGCGCGGGCCATGCTGCTGGCCGTCGGGGTGGCTCAGGGCAACGACGGCATCCTGCTCACCCACACCAAAGGGCCGGTTGAGGCGCTGTTGCCCGCTGGCCCGCTCATCCTGGCTGGGGCTGGGGCCGAGTGGGTGGCTCGCCTGCCCTTTACCCTGGCCGGTGCCGGGCTGCTACTCGGGATTGTGGCGATTGCGCGGGCTATGTGGCCGGATGCCCCACACCGCAACACCACCATCGCCACCGTGGCGGTGGCCCTTCTCGCCAGCGACGGATTCGCCCTCGGATTCTCACGCATTGTCCAGTACCAGAGCGTCGTCCTGCTCATGTCGGCGGGAGCCTTCTGGTGCGGCTGGCGCTTCTACGCGGGCGCGGAGCGACCGGCGCGCTACCTGCTGGCGGCAGCAGTGCTGCTGGCGGTAGGGCTGCTGGCCCACTACGACGCGGCGATGGTCGCCCCCGCCCTGGCCTGGCTGGTGGTCGCCGGGGGCTGGCGGCGCGGCTGGCGCTGGCGCGAATGGCTAACGGGACTCGGCGCGCCGACCCTGGTGGGCGCGGCGCTGCTGTCCAGTTTCTACGTGCCCTACGTCACCAGCGCCAGCTTCGGGGCTACCGCTGAGTACCTCGCCGGGCGGGCGGGCCAGGGCCGCGTCGGCGGGCCGCCCTTCAATAACCTGCCGCTCTATATGAGCATCATGTCCTTCTACAACGTGCCGCCCCTGGTGCCGATCCTGGCCGTTGCCCTGCTCGCCTCCCTCTGCCTGCTGATCTTCACCCGCGCTGACCTTGTCCCCTCACCCCCTGCCCCTCTCCCTCACGGGGAGAGGGGAGTTTCTGCGTCAGGGCGGTTCCGGCTCCCCCTCTCCCGCTCAGGGAGAGGGGGCTGGGGGGTGAGGTATCCGCTGGCGCTCTGGTTCGCGGTGCCCTTCGTCGCCGAGTCCTTCCTGATCGCCGAGCCGCGCACCCACTTCTACAGCGCGCACCCGGCGGCGGCGCTGATCATCGGCTACGGGGTTGCCTGGCTGATGGGGCGGAAACCCGCCTTTGTGATTCCCCTCCGCCTCGGCGGAATCCTCTGGCTGGCGATAAGCCTGGGCTACGCCCAGTTGCTCTACCTGCGCCCGTTTCCCGAGTACCAGCGCACATTCCCAGCGGCCCGGCCCGCCATCCTGCGGGCCAGTTACGGCGACCAGTTGCCTAAGGCGGGGTATTTCGGATTCCCGCACAGCGACGGCTGGAAGGCTGCGGCTGAGTTGTACCGCGCCGGTGTGATCGCAGGCAGTTACGACACCAACCAGAATCGCTGGCTGGTCGGCTGGTATCTGCGCAACGCGCCGCGCTGCGCCAAGAATCCCAACTACTACCTGATCGCCGAGGCCGAGGCAACGCGCTACTTCCCGCCGGGCTATCACCTCCTCGGCGAGATCACGCTTGGCCCAACCCGCGCCCTGGCGATCTACAGCCGTGCGCAGGTGACGGGGCCACCCCAGATCTTCTCCGGTGAGGAGCTTGCCGCCGCCTTCGACGCACGCCCGGTCGAGCTGTTCCCCGCCGCCGCTATCCTCGCCGACAGTTCGGACTGCCGATAGCAAACAGCGGCGGAGCCTCTCGCTCCTGCCACCCCCGCGCTTGCCCGTATTCACTTTATGACTGTTTGATGAGTTTGAAAAGTATACGCCAGGTTAGAATGTCTGTCAAACAGCCCTAGCGCACCTCCGCAGCGGCCCGTCGCCCCAGTTCAACCGCAAAGTTCGTGCCGCGATCCCAGGGGTAGATCTGGCTCATACTCGCCCAGTAGAGTCCGCGCAGCGGTGTAGTGATCGGCGGGATGTTCTGGCTGTGGCCCACCGGCACAATCGGCTGAGCGTATGGCTCGCGGTGCAGCCAGTGAGCGCGCACCCAACTCCGCTCAAACCGTGGGTTCACCCGCTTCAGGTGGGGCAGAAAGCGGTCGAGCAACTCGTCCTCACTGATGCGGAAAAACTCATGCTCAGGTTCCAGGTAGTCGCCACAGTAGACCAGATGGTCGCCGCCGTAATGCTCGGCCCCAATAAAATTGGTATGCTCCACCAGGGCCAGGAAGGGAAACTCGCTCTTCGGCGGCATCAGCCAGTAGACCTGGTCGAGCAGCTTTTTTCGTAGGGCCAGGGTCAGCACCACCGCGCCCATTGAGCGGAGCTTTGCGAGTTGGCCCGTGTAGCTGCTCGGCAACTGCGGGGCCAGCTTTGCCAGCAACTGCGGCGAGCCAGTGACAAGCAATCGGTCGAAGGTCGCCCCCGGCGCGTCCGGCGTGATCAGTTCCCAGCGCCCATCATCCAATTGGCGGGCTGCCTGCGCCGGGCTGTTCAGGCGCACCTGCGCGCCTCTGGCCTCCACCGCACGCTGGAGCGCATCGACAAAACCCTGGAACCCGCCCTGGTAGTAGCCCAGCTTAAAGCTGCGCGCCTTAAAGCGCGACCAGAGCCAGGCCATGTTCACCTCGTCGGCGTGCGGGCCGAACTTGCCCTCAAGCAGCGGGCGGATCAGCGTCCGGTAAACTGGCTCGCCCATCCAGCGCCGTGTCCAGCGGGCAGCGGTGGTTTTTTCCAGCCCGCGCCAGTTATTCGTCGCATATTTCAGGTAGGCGACTGAGGCTCCGAAGCGCACCCGGTCAACAAAAGGAATACCGGGGAAGCGCAGCACCGGCAGCACCCCGTCCAGCGCGTAGGGCTGATTCTGCCACCACTGCGCCGTCACCGCGCTACGAAAGAAGAGCTGCTGACGAAAACCGATCTCCTCGGTCAGCGTGATAATCGCGGCGTCAGTCTGAAAAATATGGTGGTAGAAGCGTTCCAGCGGCCAGTCCCAGCGCTCGTCGCGAAACCCGGCGGCCAGCCCGCCCGCCACCCGATCAGCCTCAAAGATCGTGACATCGTGACCGGCGTGGGCGAGGTCGTAGGCCGCCGAAAGACCGGCGATACCGGCACCAACAATCGCTATCTTCACGGCAGCACTCCGGGGGCACTATCATTGCGTTCGGCATCAGCGGCGGCGTTTGGTTCACCCTGATGTTCCTTGATCTGCGCGGCCCGCTCCATATCGCGCCAGCCAACGCTCTCGTGCAGCATATAGATCGCGCCAAGCAGCGTGATCGGCAGCCAGAGGGCCACATGCAACACCAGGGTGTAGCCGGTGGCGATAGCCTGGGCCACGCCGAACTGGGTGAGGATCGCGATCCCTGGCGCGTCGAAGGTGCCGACATAACCGGGGCTGGAGGGGATCGTGGTAAACAGGTTCACCACCGCCGTCATCAGCATCAGCACCGGGAACGAGACCGTGAAGGAGAAGGCGTGCATCACAAACCAGTACTTCAGGGTTTCGCCGAGCCAGATCAAGGTTGAGGTCAGGAAAATGACCGCCAGTTCACGCGGGCTGCGCAGGGCCTGGAGTCCGATGATGAATTTATCGAATAGGCCGTGGACGCGGGGGCGGATAGCAGCGGGGAGAAACCGGTCAACGGCCAAGGTGTAGAGTCGGCTCATCTGCGCTGGGCGAGACGCCAGGAGCATAAAGATCACCAGGGCCACGCCAAACAACGCACTGAATCCGATCACCAGCCAGCGATACGACGGCGGCAGCGGGGCGAAGGGCAGCGTGGCAAAGACGAAGAGCAGCATCACCAGGCCATCAAAGAGCCGCTCCAGCACCACCGTAGCCAGGGATGCGCTCATCGGCACACCCTCTTTCCGCCGCAGCACATAGCTGCGTAGCACCTCGCCGGCCCGCGCCGGGTAGACATTATTGCCCATATAGCCGATCACCACCACCGGAAAAAGCCGATGAGTGGGGATGGCTTTTATATGCCCAAGCATCGAGTGCCAGCGCCACGTGCGAACCCACACAACCGCCCCGTAGACGCCGATCCCCGGCACGAGCCACCAATAGTTTGCGCTGCGGAGGGTCTGCCAGAAATTCCCGAGATCCAGACCCTGGAGCGCGAAGCTAAGAAAAAACACACTGATCAGGAGGCCAACCCACAGTTTCCAGCTACGCAACCCCGCACCCTTCTGCTAACGGATACCGACGCCCCATCATACCGCTGAGCGATAGTCCTTGTCAAAGGAGGGGCAATCCCTTGCAGGGCATGAGCAAAGTCAGATCCGGCCCCCTCACCCCCTGCCCC
>CAIRFY010000097.1 GCA_903877945.1 uncultured Oscillochloris sp.
GCCACAATCTGCAATCCCGTGGGGATTTTAGATTTTAGATTGGGGATTGGGGATTGGGCCTCGTCCTCTGCAATCTGCAATCTAAAATCTAAAATCAAAAATCCCGTCAGGTTGCGATACAGTTCCTCAGCCAAGTACGGTGCGAAGGGCGCAACCAGTTTCGCTATGGTGAGCAGGCAGGTGTAGAGCGTGTGGTAAGCCGCCTGCTTATCGGCGTCGGCCCCGCTCTTCCAGAAACGCCGCCGGTTGCGCCGCACGTACCAGTTCGAGAGTTCGTCAACAAAGACCTCAATGGCCCGCGCTGCCGGGAAGACTTCGTATACCTCCAGATTCGCCGTGACATCGCGTACCAGCCCATTCAGCCGGGCCAACGCCCAGCGGTCGATGGGCTGAAGGGACAGATCGCGATCCGTCTGCACGTCCCCCGGTGTCCAGGTATCCAGGTTGGCGTAGGTAACGAAGAAGCTATAGGTATTCCAGAGCGTCAGCATGAACTTGCGCAGGCTCTCGTTTACCAGGGCACCGCTGAAACGGCGCGGGTTGCCGGGCGGAGCGGCGGTGAACAGGTACCAGCGCAGGGCGTCCACGCCGTACTGCGCGATCACATCGGCGGGCATGATGATGTTGCCCTTGCTCTTGCTCATCTTCGCGCCATGCTCATCCAGGATATGACCCAGACAGATCACGTTGTTGAAGGCGGGCCGGTCGAAGAGCAGGGTGCTGATCGCGTGCAGGGTGTAGAACCAGCCACGGGTCTGGTCCACCGCTTCGCAGATGTAGTCCGCCGGGTGGGCGGCCTCGAAGATCTCTTTGTTTTCAAACGGATAGTGCCACTGGGCCACCGGCATCGAGCCGCTATCGTACCAGCAGTCGGCCACATCAGGGATGCGGCGCATGATGCCGTGCTGCGGATGCTCCCATGTCAACTCGTCCACATAGGGCCGGTGCAGATCGAGATCCTGCAACGAGCGCCCGACCTTCTGCTCCAGCTCGGCCAGCGAGCCAATGCACTCGGCGTGGCTGCCGTCGGCGCTCAGCCAGATGGGCAAGGGCGTGCCCCAATAGCGCTCGCGGCTGATCGCCCAGTCAATATTATTCTCCAGCCAGTTGCCGAAACGCCCGTCACGGATATGCTCAGGCACCCAGTGGATCTGCTGGTTATTGGCCACCAGATCGGCCTTAAACGCCGTCGTGCGAATATACCACGAGCGCTTGGCGTAAAAGAGTAGCGGCGTGCCGCAACGCCAGCAGAACGGGTAGTAGTGGCGCACCCGCCCGCTTTTGAGCAGCAGCCCGCGCTCCTTCAGGTTGCGGGTGATGTCGGGGTCCGCCTCCTTAAAGAACTTCCCGGCGAAGCCCAGTTCGGCGAACTCGGGCATCACTTTGCCGTTCAGGTCAACCGAAAAGAGCGTGGGTAGCCCGTGTTTGCGGCCCACCTCCAGGTCGCCATAGGCCGGGGCGATATGCACAATGCCGGTGCCGTCGTCCATCGTCACGATCTCGTCGGCGATGACGCGGTACGCAGTGATTATGTCAACTACATCACTAGGGCCAGGCACGCCGGTAAAGAGGTTCTCATAGCGCAGGCCCACCAGGTCGTTACCCTTGAGCGTGCGCAGAACGGTGTAGCCCTCGCCCTCACCATCGTCATCGCTGCTGAGATCCGGCAAAATCACATTCCCAACTCTTGTGGGTTTGGGCATGTTGAGAACCTTAGGCACCAGGGATTCGGCCATGATCAGCCGCTCGCCGTTATATTCCACCACGGCATAGACCGCATCATGCTTAACCGCCAGAGCCACATTGGCCGGCAGCGTCCAGGGCGTCGTCGTCCAGGCCACCAGGAAGGCACCACGCAGGGATTCGGCCAGATCCGTCGCCTGGACACCCGCACCCGGCGCGGTCGCCCCACTCACCCGAAACTTGATAAAGACGCTCGGGTCGTCCACATCGTCGCGGGCGCCCTGCGAGACCTCGTGGTCGCTCAGGCCGGTGCCGCAGCGTGGGCAGTGCATCGTCACCTTATAATCGCGGAAGAGCAGGTTGCGATCCCAGAGCTGGCGAAAGATCCACCAGAGCGACTCGATGTACTTGTTATCGTAAGTGTAGTAGCCATCGTCGCTGACCCAGTAGGCAATGCGCTTGGTGAAGGTCTGCCACTCCTGGATATACTCCCAGACATTCTCACGGCAGCGGGCGTTAAACTCGGCGATGCCGTACTTTTCGATGTCGGGTTTACCGCTGAAACCAAGCTGCTTCTCGACCTCGATCTCCACCGGCAGACCGTGGGTATCCCAGCCCTCACGGCGGCCAATGATCTTATAGCCCTGCATGGCCCGGTAGCGACAGATAATGTCCTTAAACGTCCGGCTGATCACGTGATGCAGACCGGGCCGACCGTTCGCCGTCGGCGGCCCCTCGTAGAAGACAAAGGGCTTACTGCCCGATGCCAGCGACTTCTCGACAATCTGGTTCGCACCCCACCAGGCGAGGATCTGCTCCTCAAGCTGCGGGAACGACACGCTCGGCTCGACAGGCTTGAACATGCGCTATGCCTTTCGTAGAGACGGCCCGCCGGGCCGTCTCTACAAGTACAGATGGCCCGCCGGGCCGTCTCTACAACACAATAATACAAAAGACCCCGCCCCGCTGCCTGCGGCCAACAAGCCACACAGACAAGGGACGAGGCGAAAATTGCCCCTGGGGAGTATAGCAACCCTGTGCAGAGCCGTCAAGCGACCTAAGACGGGTTTGCGTTATGTAAACTAAATACGTTTTAAGATCCCCGGAATCAGCATCATATCTTTAGGCATGTTTCAATCCAGATTGACAATTCAGCGACGAAACGATGACGCGGTGAGGCGCTCCGTATCGCCTCATCACCTCATCGCCTCGTCGCAAGACTGTAAAGCTGAATGTGCCCATTTTGAAACATGCCTTACC
>CAIRFY010000098.1 GCA_903877945.1 uncultured Oscillochloris sp.
CACCGCGTCACCGCGTCACCGCGTCACCGCATCACCGCATCACCGCGTCACCGCGTCACCGCGTCACCGCGTCACCGCGTCACCGCATCACCGTATCACCGTATCACCGCATCACCGCATCACCGTGTCACCGTGTCACCGTGTCACCGCGTCACCGCGTCACCGTGTCACCGCGTCACCGCATCACCGCATCACCGCATCACCGCGTCACCGCATCACCGCGTCACCGCATCACCGCATCACCGCATCACCGCATCACCGCATCACCGCGTCACCGCATCACCGCGTCACCGCGTCACCGCATCACCACGTCAGTCCGTGATCAGCGAGCGATAGAGTTCGGCGGTGCGCTGGGCGATGGCGTCCCAGCTAAAGTGATCCTCAACGCGACGGCGACCGGCGACACCAAAGCGGGTGCGTAGCTCGGGGTTGAGGGCCACCCGGTTGATTGCGGCGGCGAGGTCAGCCGAGAAAGCCGCCGGGTCGGTCGGGTCGATGCTACCATCCTTGAGTTGCAGGTTGACCAGCACGCCGGTCTCCTCTGGCACCACCACTTCCTTAATTCCGCCCACCGCTGAGGCGACCACCGCCGTCTCACAGGCCATCGCCTCCAGGTTAATGATCCCGAAGGGTTCGTAGACGCTGGGACAGCAGAAGACGGCGGCGTGCGAGTAGAACTGGATCACATCGGGGCGGGCCAGCATCTCCTGAATCCAGATCACGCCGGGGCGATTCGCGCTTATGGCGGCGACACCCTCCTGCATCTCGTGGGCGATCTCGGGCGTGTCCGGCGCACCGGCGCAGAGTACCACCTGGAGCGACGGGTCGATCTGCGGGATGGCGTGTACGAGGTGGATGATGCCCTTTTGGCGGGTGATCCGGCCCACAAAGAGTACATAGGGTCGGTTTGGATCGACCCCGTAGCGGCTAAGAGCCTCGGTCGACTCAGACTGGCGATACTCGGCCAGGTCGATTCCGTTATGGATCACATGCACTTTTTCCGGGGCCACATTGAACAGGCGCAGCACGTCCTCGCGGGTCTCGTTTGAGACGGCGATGATCGCGTTGGCCTGTTCCATCGCGGTGCGTTCCATCCACGAACTGAGGTGGTAGCCATTGCCCAGTTGCTCGACCTTCCAGGGGCGCAGGGGTTCAAGCGAGTGGATGGTGAGGACATAGGGTATGCCCCAGAGCTTGCCAGCCAGCAGACCACCCATATCGGTGTACCATGTGTGGCAGTGGACGATCTGCGCGTCGAGGGTGTCCTTGGCCATCAGCAGCGAGCGGGCGAAGGCGTCGAGGGCACCGCCGAAGCGCGGGTCGGTATTCTGCTTCACTTCGTCCCACAGCGGGTAGCCGCGCACGACGATGTGATCGCTGGCTGACTGTTGTGCGCCGAAGCAGCGCACCTCCACATCCATCATCTTCGCCAGGGCTTTGCTCAGGTACTCAACATGGACACCGGCACCGCCGTAGACGTTCGGCGGATACTCGTTGGTGAAGAGGGCGATCTTGGTAAGCTCGGCCATTCAATACCTCGCGTTAGACATGCACCATGCACAATTTTGCCGTGACTCGTGCCGCTCGGCGTCGTTAAAGAAACCGGGGATCGGCCTTAGTATCAATACCTTTCAAATAAGGAATCTGCCGCCGCTCCGCCCTTACGACCCCAGCCCCCTCTCCCTGAGCGGGAGAGGGGGAGTCGGATGCGTCCTGGTGCGGAATCTTCCCTCTCCCCGTGAGGGAGAGGGGCCGGGGGTGAGGGGACAAGGTCGGCGCTAGGTCCGCTTATTTGAAAAGTATTGGGGCTAGGGGGGGATGGCCGCACAAGGTACACAAACCCGACCAGCGGCAGGACGAACAGGCCAAAAATGATCAGGAATGCCTGAATGCCGCTGCGCGAGTCGAGGTAGGGCGCGATGATGCTGGTGAGCTTGCCCAGGATCGGCAGGTTGATCAGCGGTGCCGCGCTGCCTACCAGTGAGCGGAAGGTCAGGGTGAAAGGTAGGAAAAGCAGGAAGCTCGTCAGGATAACCAGGCCCAGCCGACGGGCATAGGCCAGCCAGTCCATCGGCCCGTCGTTGGCGAGGCGGCGCTGGAGCAAGAGCAGCGCGCCTGCGTAGAGCAGCAGGTAGGTGGGCAAATCCCAACTGTTGATCGCGTAGAGGCTGCCCAGGATTACCCCACTCACCGTTAGCTCAGCCCAACCTGCCCGCCCGCCCGTCAGGGCGGGGGTATCGGCACGAACCAAGGTAGCCAGGGCCAGGGCCAGGGCCAGCAGCGTGAAGGGTAGCGACATTACGTGGGGGTGCATGTCGCCTAGACGGAAGCTGAAGAGCGGGAACTCGGTGATGTTGTAGCGGCGCTCCTGGCGCGGCGGGGCGTTCGGGTCGCGCACGGTGTACTCGTCCCAGAGCGAGCGCGAGGGCCACCACCAGTTGAAGGCTCCCGGTGCGACGAGATCCTGGCGTTCCCAGGATTTTAGCGCGCCAAAGTCGCCGCTGTTCGCCGGGTAGGGCAGCACAATCGTCTTGGCCCCGCCGAGAGCCTGCCCGCTCGCTGCTACCAATTGCCCGGCATCGAGCGACACCGTCTGTTCGTTGCCCAGCAGCACCTGGATCGCCCCCGATTGGTTGCCAGCGATGAGGACAATCACCGCGCCGAGGATCGCGAAGAACCAGCGCCACCGGCTCCCGATCCCCGCGTCTGCCAGCGCAATCAGATTGCCGATCACTCCGGCCACACCCATGGCCGTCAGCGCGAAGATCAGCGCGAGGGATAGGTTATAGGCCACGCTGGGGGCCAGGCCGCTGATCTGGGCCACGCCGGCCATGAGCAGGTAGCCAAAGTAGTAGTAGTTGATGCTGAAGCCAGAGAGCCAGGGGTCGCTGGGCGGGAAGGTGGGGCTGCGCTGGATCGCGTTGAAGAAGGCGAAGTCCATAGGCCGCTCGGTGTTCCACGGCGTCGGGTCGTGGGCGCGTATCCAGACGCAGGCGAGCAGCGCGGCCAGGAAGATCAGTTCGTAGCCGAGGGCGGCGGGCCAGGGCGGCAGGAGCGCTCGCCGGGGGGCGGGGGTGGCCCGCCACGCCAGCAGGCCAAGCCCGCCTGTCGCCAGGGCGCAGATCACCAGCAGCGGCACGCCAAATCCGCCCAGGCCAAACATCGCCAGGAGCCAAGCCAGGTAGCCGGTGAGCAGCAGACCCAGGGCCTTGGCGAATGGGTAGCCGCCATCGGGCAGGCTGCCGAAGACCAGCCCGGCCAGGGGTAGCCCGACCAGTCCCAGAGCCTGGGCAATCAGCCACCAGATCACGATCTCAGATGCCATCGCTAAAACCTACATTTGTTGCTGGTTGGCGGTGAAGCGAGGAGGCGAGGAGGCGATGCCACCGCATCCTCGTATCCTCGCATCCTCGCGTCCTCGCCTTATCGCGAAACTGTAAAACCGTTCTGAACCATAGTCTTAGCGCGAATAAATCTTGGGTCACGTTGCTTGGCACTGGGAGTGCGGGCGTCCCGCCCGCCGAGGTTCTGGCGGGCGAGACGCCCGCGCTCCCAGGTTGACCCAGGGGTTATTCGCGTTAGACAAGGCTCAGTACAGCGTGACAGTGTGCAGTGAATGTAGCACCGCCTTCCAGGCGGTCAGGAGTACCACCGCAGGCGGGAATCCTGCGCTACGAACTGTCACGCTGAAACCTTGTCTTAGGCATGTTTCAATCCAGATTGACAATTCAGCGACGAAACGATGACGCGGTGAGGC
>CAIRFY010000099.1 GCA_903877945.1 uncultured Oscillochloris sp.
GCCTCACCGCGTCATCGTTTCGTCGCTGAATTGTCAATCTGGATTGAAACATGCCTAAAGCTGAATGTGCCCATTTTGAAACATGCCATCAGTCGCGGGCGTTAAACTCCACTACAGTCGGTAGGCCCAAATAAAATGTGGGTCAGTCAACCGAATGGCTGAACCAACCCACACAAGCGTCCATATTAGGCACGTGATTGTTCCCATAACACTCCGCGAACAGATCCACATCAGCCATGGAGACGGTTGTGTGGCCCCACTATCGCACGCTCAGTCTACCGAACAGTCTCGCGCATCGTGATGATGCTGTAGTCTGAGCTCTCCCTCTAGATACCAAGGCATCAATACAAACGCACAGCGCCGGGTCTTTTACTGCTCATGAACGCTGCTCACTCGTGTATAGCCCGTAAGATTACCACGCGGGTATTCTCGCCCTCGGGTGGCAGGTTCGCCACAGTGATGACGAGCTTATCCTCAACGGTGAATTCCTTGATGCCGCGCTCGTGGGTGAACTTCTCCAGCGGTATCAGGTTATGTTCGAAGGAGAGTTGGGCTGACGCATAATGCATGGGTACAACGATCTTCGGCTCGATTTGCCCGATGACATTATTGGCCTCAGCCGGGCCAATCGTCTCGCCGCCACCGACTGGCACGAAGAGGACATCAACATCGCCGATCTCATCAAGCTGGGCCTGGGTCAGTTCGTGGCCAAGGTCGCCAAGATGACAAAAGACCACATCATCAAGATGAATGACGAAAACCGTATTGAACCCACGTTCGGCACCCTTGTGGGTGTTGTGGGCGGTACGGACGCCGGTGAGTAGCACACCGCTCACCTCATATTCACCGGGGCCGTCGATCACAAAGATCTTCTCGCGTAGCGGTTTGACGCTGGCGACAAAGTTATGGTCGTCGTGATCATGGCTGACAGTGACAATATGCGCCGAAGGGCGACCAATGTCGATGCCGATCGAGCGACTGTACGGATCGCAGAGGACAGTACCGTCGCGCCCACGCAGGCGGAAGCACGAGTGGCCAAGATATTGTACATCGGGCACGTGAGGACTCCTCATCTCGGACGCTAGTAGGTCTATTGTACACAGTTGAGTTGCAATCCATCCAACATATTCGGGCAAAAACCAGACCAACGACGCTACGGTTCCTCTTCGGGCTGCTCGCGGGCGGCCTGCACGTCGGCCCAGAGTTCGTCAATAATCGGGCGGATCGTGTCGAAGGTGAAACCCCGGCGCTGGAGGTAACTGCCAAGGCGGCGCTGGAAGCTGAAGCGGTCGGCGGAGTCTGCGTAGCGGCGCAGGGCGCTGCGGGCGAGGGTGCGGGCACGCTCGGCTTCTTGCTCGGCGTCATCATCGGCCTCACCCGTATCAGCGAGGGCGGCGTCGATCAGATCGCGAGAGATCCCCTTGCGGCGCAGCTCATCGCGCAGGGCCAGGCTCCCACGCGGGCTGAAGCTACGACGATTCTCGACCCACTGGCGGCTGAATGCGGCATCATCGAGGAGTCCGAGGTCGGTCAAGTGCGTGATCGCGTAGTCCACAGCGGCAGCGGGGAACTCCTTGCGGCGCAGACGCAGGCGCAGTTCGGCGATAGAACGTGGGCGCACGTCGATCAGGCGCATCGCGGCATGGGTCGCCCGGTCATCCTGCTCGGCAGACTCAAGCCGCGCCCATGTCTCGTCGTCGATCTGCTGGCCGACAGCGAGACCCTCGCGGGCCAGCGTGTTCAGGCTGACCCCGATGGCGAACTCATCGTTGAGGAATACATTGACGCGCTGGCTATCCTTAGCCTGTGCGCGCAGGGCAGTGATCGTACCTGTAGGCATTTCAAGAAGCGGAAAGCGGAAAGCGCCGCGCCAGTAGCGCGCCGTTTCCGCTTTCCGCTTTCCGCTTTCCCCGCTACTCTTCAAAGATACCGTCATCCTCATCATCGTCGCTGGCGACCGTCACCGGGAGGGCGGCAGCGGTGGCATTCGTCAGAGCCTGGGCCTTCACCAGCCGCTCAATCTCGTCCGTGAGGGTCTTGTTTTCCTTCAGGAAGGTTCGCACATTCTCGCGGCCCTGGCCGAGGCGATCCTCGCCAAGATAGAACCACGCCCCGCTCTTGCGGATGATGTTCATCTCCACACCGACATCCAGAATGTTGCCTTCGCGGGAGATACCCTCGTTGGCCAGGATGTCGAACTCGGCCTGGCGGAACGGCGGGGCGACCTTATTCTTAATCACCTTGACGCGGGCGCGGGCACCGATTGCCTCCTGGCCCTGCTTGAGCGTCTCAATCCGCCGAATATCCAGGCGTACCGAGGCGTAGAACTTCAGCGCCTGACC
>CAIRFY010000100.1 GCA_903877945.1 uncultured Oscillochloris sp.
CCCTCTCCCTGAACGGGAGAGGGGGCTGGGGGGTGAGGGCTGCCCGGCGATTACACGACTTTGCAACAGCCCTACCGCCGTGGGACACCAAGCGTTTCAGTCGCCCACAACGTGGTATAATACGCGCCGTTGCACCTATCAAACGTAACTCTCGTCGTGGTGACCCGCAAGCCCGGATGCTAGGGCGTAAAGGTGGAAGCTGGTGAAAGTCCAGCGCTGTGCCGCAACTGTAACCGGTCGCTCATACGAGCGCCGGAAGCCAGGATACCTGCCACGATGTGTTTGTTCATCCCTTCTCGCGCTAAGGAGGACGAACGTGGCTGTGCCCCATAGACGCTCCCGCGTGATGGTTCGCTCGGTTCACTGTCGCCCCGGCTCTCGCAAGAGGCCGGGTTTTTTGTTGTTATTCCACATATCTGAAACCATGCCATAGGGTAGACCGGAAAGAACGGGTGAATGTAATGCTCCTGATCATTGGTCACGGTAGCCCCGACCCTGTGGGCAACGCCGAGTTTCAGCAGTTTGCCCAGGCGCTTGGGCAGCACCTGGGGGTGTCCACGCAGCCCTGTTTTCTTGAACTGGCCGAGCCGTCAATCGGCGCGGGCGTTGATCGCTGTGTCGCCGCCGGAGCGAGGGAGATCGTGGCCCTGCCGCTCTTCCTTGGGCCGGGCCGCCACCAGAAGCGCGATGTGCCGGAGTTGCTCGCGGCGGCCCAGGCCCGCAACCCCGGTATCACCGTGCGCTACGGCGCGCCGCTTGGGCCAGATCTGCGCCTGGTTGATGCGCTGGCGGATCGGGCAACCGAGACTCTGCGCCGGAGTACTGTAGCAGTCGCCGATGATGAGACGGCCCTGCTGGTGGTGGGACGCGGCAGCAAGGACTCGCAGAGCAACGCGGAGTTGCCTCGGCTGGCCCGGCTGCTCTCCGAGAAGCATGGCTACGGCTTTGTCGAATATGCCTTCCAGCTTGTCGTCGCGCCCAATGTGGGCCAGGCGATCACCCGCTGCGTGAGACTCGGGGCGCGCCGGGTGGTGGTACTTCCGTACCTGCTCTTCGCCGGGGTGGTGCGCGACGATATTGTTGCGCAGGCTCGCGCCGCACAGGGCGCACACCCGGATGTCGAGATCCTGACCGCTGAACACCTCTTCCCGCACGCGGGGCTGCTCGCGACAGCGGCCCAACGCTACCAGGAATGCATTGATGGCACGGCGACGATGACGTGCGATCTCTGCGTCTATCGTCAGCGCGCCGATGCCGATGATCATGACCACGATCACCACGGCCACGCACACCACACGCATACAGAGGCGCACCTATGACCCCGAATCCCCACGCTATCGCCGCCGAGTCGTTTGTGATCATTCGCCAGAGTCTGGCTGAGCGCGGCTACGACTTCGCGCCGCCGCTCGATGCGGTGATCGAGCGGATTATCCACACCACCGCCGACTTCGAGTTTGCCGACGTGGTACAGACGAGTCCGGGTGCCGTTGAGTCCGGGGTGCGCGCACTCCAGGCCGGGTGCGCGGTGATCACCGATGTGCAGATGGTGCGCGTGGGTATTGGTGCCCACCGTCTGGGGGCGCTGGGCGGCTCGCTGCACTGCTTTATCGGTGACGAGACGGTGAAGGCCCAGGCGACGGCGCAGGGCATCACCCGTGGTGCGCAGAGCATGCGCCTGGCTGCCGAGCGCGGTCTGCTCGATGGTGGGATTGTAGCCATCGGCAACGCGCCCACCGCCCTGGAGGAGATCATCCGCCTGGTGGCGGCGGGCGCACGGCCCGCCCTGGTGGTCGGCGTGCCGGTTGGTTTTGTTGGTGCCGCCGAGAGCAAAGCCGCCTTGGCCCAGGTGTCGGCGGTGCCCTGGCTCGTCACCGTCGGTCGCAAGGGCGGCTCGACCATCGCGGTTGCGGCGATCAACGCGATGCTGCGTCTGGCGGTTGGCGCAGGGAATGATGAGCTGTGACGTGATGGACGCGCCTATCTCCCCGCGTGACCGGCGCGGCTTGCGTACCGGGTTTACGACCGGCACCAACGCGGCAGCGGCGGCCAAGGCCGCTACGCTTGCGCTGCTCACCGGGATCTGGCCCGAGACGGTAACGGTGTGTCTGCCCACCGGCGAGACGACGATCATGATGCCCGTGGAGTGCCGACTCGACGCCGAATCAGCCCAGTGTGGCATGGTGAAGGACGGCGGCGACGACCCTGATGTAACCCACGGCGCGCTGATCTGCGCCACGGTGCGGCACGCCGCCTTGCCGGGCATCGCCCTGGACGGAGGAGTCGGTGTTGGGCGAGTCACGCTGCCTGGCCTGGGACTGCCAGTGGGCGAGGCCGCGATCAACCCGGTGCCGCGCCAGCAGATCCAGTCCAACGTGATCGATGCCGTGCTGGCGGCGCTGCCCGATGGCGCGGGCTATCTGGAGCAACGCGGGCTAGACGTGATCATCAGCGTACCCGAGGGCGAGCGGATCGCGCAGCGCACCCTCAACCCGCGCCTGGGCATCCTCGGCGGCATCAGTATCCTCGGCACCTCGGGCAAGGTGTATCCCTACAGCACGGCGGCCTGGCGATCCAGCGTGGTGCAGGCCGTCCAGATGGCTACCTACCACAACCTGCGCCGGGTGGTCCTCTCGACCGGGGCGCGCTCCGAGCAGTACGCGATGCGGCTGTTTCCCGAACTGCCCGAGGTGGCCTTTGTCGAGATCAGCGTATTTACCGGGGCGGCGCTGCGCACCTGCGTGGCCCAGGGCGTAACTGACGTTATCCTCGTCGCCATGATCAGCCGGATCATCAAAACCGCCCAGGGCCGCATGGTCACGCACGTGTCCGGCAATCCGGTGGATTTCGCCTTTCTGGCCCAGGTCTGCCGCGATGCGGGCGCATCGGACGAACTGACCGAGGCGACGGCGGCGGCCAACACCGGGCGACACGTCCTTGAACTGTGCCAAGCTCGCGGCGAACTGTCCCCGCTTGAGCGGCTGACGGACATGGCCCTGGCGCAGTGCCAGCGTTTTGTGCGACGCTTGGGCGGCACGCTGGCACTTGAGGTGGTGCTGGTGGACTTTGATGGCACGCCGCTGGTGCGGCGGCGAGGCGAAGTGTAATGCACAAGATTCTGATCATGGGGATCACGGGGGCCGGACGCGAGAGCCTGCCGACCGCGCAGCTCGCCCGCGTACTCCAGGCCGATCTGCTGGTGGGCGGGGATCGTCAACTCGGCTACTTCCCCGACCACACCAGCGAGCGACTGAGCATGCGCCAGGGTATTGGCACAGTGACTCGGCGGCTACGACAGGCCCACGATGCCGGGCAGCGCGTGGTGGTGCTGGCCTCGGGCGACCCGCTCTGCTACGGGATCGGCTCCAGCCTGCGCCGCTCGTTTGCCGCCGAGGAGTTGGAGATCGTACCCGCGCCCAGCGCCTACCAACTCGCCTTCGCCGCCCTGGGCGAACCCTGGCACGACGCCGCACTGCTCAGCGCCCACGGACGCCCGCTTGCCGAAGTCGTCCGCGTGGTCTGCGCCACGACCAAGGCGGCCATCCTCACCGACGATCTGCACACCCCGGCGCTGATCGCGCAGACCCTGATGGACGCCGGGGTATCCGCCGATAGCCCCTGCGCGATCTGTGAGAACCTGGGCGAGCCTGAGCAGCGGATTGTCCGCACTAGCCTGGCCGATGCGGCGGGGCAGGTGTTCGCCGCACTGAATGTCTTCGTCGTCTGGCCCGATGGGAAGGCGGAAGATCGGGGCGGCGGACAACCAGAGGCGCAGAAGGAGGGAGCTGCGTTATCGGCTATCGGCTATCGGCTATCGGCTATTCCCCCCGGCATCCCTGACCCAGACTTCTCAACTACCGGCGGGCTGCTGACTCGGCGCGAGATCCGCTTGCTGAGCTTGGCCGAGTTAGCGATCCAGCCCAGCGAGGTTTTTTGGGATCTAGGCGCGGGCAGCGGCGCGGTGAGCATCGAGGCGGCGCGTTGGCAGCCAGCGGCGACGGTGTACGCGGTTGAGCGGCGTGGCCTGATGTGCGAACACATCCGCGAGAACGTGCGCCGCTTCCCGGTGCCGAATCTGCATCTGGTAGAGGGCGCGGCACCAGCGGTCTGCGCCGACCTACCTGACCCGCACGCGGTCTTCATCGGCGGCAGCGGCGGGCATCTGGCCGACATGATCGCCCTCGTGCGGCGGCGGCTGCATCCCGGCGGGTGCCTGGTTCTAGCCCTGGTAACATTGGAGAATCTTCAGACCGCCCGCGACTGCCTGCCCGACGCCCGCGTGGCCCAGGTTCAGGTGAGCATCGGCACGCCGATCCTGGAGATGCTGCGGCTTGAGGCGCACAACCCGGTCTTTGTGGTGTCGTGGAGGAGATAACATCAAGCATGGTTAGGCAGAGTCCTATGCTCAATATCTTTCAACCTCCGCTCAGCCCTCACCCCCCAGCCCCCTCTCCCTAGAACGGAAGAGGGAGATTCGGACGCATCCTGATGCGGAATCTCCCCTCTCCCCGAGAGAAAGAGGGGCAGGGGGTGAGGGGGCAAGGTCGATATAATATTAGTCCTACGCCATCGGCGAGCCAAATTCGAGATCGGCCAGGGTGATGAGCGAGTCGAGGTCTTCAATCAGTTCTGGACTATACCGCTCGACAATCCCACGCACAGACACACGTTCGTCGGTGGATGTCAGCGCAAGCAGCCGCTGGATGTCTGCCAGATCCTGGGTTCGCCCCGCCTGAAGCTTCATAAGGATCAGGTAGGCACGTGGCAATACCGGAATACCAGCCTGATCGTACACAGGTTGAGCGAACGCCGTGTCAAGCCACGCATCGTGACGAGTGAGAATATCGATAGGAGCTTCATTGCCTAGCTCAACGGTGAACCCGCCAATGCCCAAGGTACCGATGAATCGGTAGCCAGTGTTCAGAAAAGCCATCTGGGCGACGTGTGCATCACGTTCGTGGATGAGAATGTCAACATCAAGGGTTGCCCGTTCGGGCATATAGGCCCGTAACGCCACGTCTCCGACAAGTACCCAGCGCACTGAGCCGAGCAGCGACTGAAGATCGGGAACCTGATGCATGGCTGTTCTCTGGGAATAGAACGCAATCTGCGACCCTGTGCCACGGGCAGCACGTCGCAGCGCCAGACGAAGAAACTGGGTCGCCAAGCGTGGAACTGTAGGTATGTCTTCTGAAGAATGCATGACATCGAAAGTATAGCATGATACCAGAGCGAACTCATTCTCAGCTTGTTGCCGTGGGCCTTGGCCCCGGTGACCCTGAGCTGGTCACGATGAAGGGTGTGCGAGCCATCGAGGCGGCGGATCTGATCTTCGCGCCACGCAGCCGCACCGACGAGGCCAGCCGGGCGCTGCGCATCGCTCAGCCCTGGATCAATCCGCAGCGCCAGCAGGTGATCCCGCTGACCATTCCGATGCACAAAGACCCGGCGCAGGCGGCGGCGGCCTACCGCAGTATCGCCGACGAGATCGGCTCCCGGCTGAGCGCACTGGCGGCGCAGCGTCCGCAGGGCGTGGCCCGTGGAGCGTACCTGCTGTTGGGCGATCCCTTGCTCTACGGGACGTTCACCACGCTACGGGCGGAACTGGCGGCGCACTACCCGTCACTTGTGGTTGGGATTGTGCCCGGCGTTACGTCGTTCGCCGCAGCGGCGGCCCAGGTCGGCCTGCCACTAAGTACCGGCAATGACCGTATCGCCATCCTGCCCGCACCTGCGACAGCCAACGAACTACGCACGCTGCTCGCCCAGTTCGAGACGGTGATTCTGATGAAGGTGGGAAGCAAACTCCCTCAGATCATTGCCACCCTCGACGAGCTACACCTGCTTGAGAACGCCGTCTACGCCGAGCATATTGGCATGCCCGAGGAGCGCATCGTGCGCGACATCGGCAGCCTGCGTGACTACCAGGCACCCTATCTGTCGCTGCTGATCGTGAGGCGGTGAGGCGGTGAGGCGAGGTCGCGGTGAGGCGGTGAGGCGAGGTCGCGGTGAGGC
>CAIRFY010000101.1 GCA_903877945.1 uncultured Oscillochloris sp.
ACATCGCCATCGGCGATCAGGTCGTCTACGCCGGTGACAGTGACGGTCTGCCCTGTATTCCAGTTCGCTGGGGTGAAGGTCAGGCTGGACACACTCACGGTGCCCTCGGTCGTGTCGCTGCTCACCACCGGCACCGTGACGTTCGCCAGGGGCTGCCGGGTCAGCGCAACCGTGAAGGTGATGCTGGCAAGGTTCTCGTTGGTGGTGGTGCCGCTCTGCGCTGTGATCACCAGATCCGGCGGCACATCGTTGTCGGTGATCGTCGCCGTGTAGGGCGCGATGCTTAGCGGGGAATAGAGCGGGTCGGCGCTGGTTACGCTGAAGGTGACACGACCGCTATGCGTACCCTCGGCGATCAGATCATCGACCGCCGAGATGGTAACGGTGCGGGCTGTGTTCCACGTCGCCGGGGTGATCGTCAGCACCTCGCTGGCCAGTCCGTCCACATATAGCTTGGCGTCGGCACTCGCCGTAATGATCACATCAGCCGTGGGCTGGCTCTTCAGCCTCACGCCCATGGCTGCGGTTGCCCCGCCCTCCGTCACCGCTCCGCTGAAGGGGCCAGCGGTAATCCCAGCGGTGTCGTTGTCAATATTGGTCAGGTTGATGGTCTGTGCAACCGTGTTGTTGTAGAGCGGGTCGCTGCTGCTGGCCGCGCCCACGGTGACGGTATACGCAATATCCCCATCATCCACAGCATCATCCACGCCGGTGACGGTGACGATCTGCGGCACATTCCAATTTGTCGCGTCGAAAGTCAGGCTCGCGAGACTGACCGCGCCCTCGGACGTATCGCTGTTCGTCAGCGGGATGGTCACGGTGGCCGCTGGCTGGCTGCTCAGCGACACGCCAAAGCTGGTGCTGCCCCCGGCCTCGCTGGTGCTGCTGCTGCTAGGGGCCGAGACCTTCACTCCGGCGGTGTCATTATCAATATTGATCAGGCTGACCGTCTTGGTGAATGTGCTACTGTAAAGCGGATCGCTACTGCGGGCCGTGTTGATAGTGACGGTGTACGTGATGTCCCCGTCAACGATAAAATCATCCACGCCGGTAACGGTGACGATCTGCGGCGTACTCCAGTCCGCAGCGGTGAATGCCAGGCTCCCTGAACTAACCGTGCCCTCGGTCGTATCACTGTTCGTGAGCAGGATCGCCACATTGGCCGTCGGCTCGCTGTTCAGCGACACGCTAAAGGTAACGCTGCCCCCGGCCTCGCTGGTGCTGCCACCGCTGGCCACCACGTTTACCCCGGCGGTGTCGTTGTCGATATTCGTCAGCGGACCTACCGGCTGCGCGAAGTTACTGTTGTAGAAGGGATCCGTGCTAACGGCTGCCGTGAGCAGCACCGTATAGGAAATGTCGCCGTCTGCCACGGCATCATCCACGCCGGTGACGGTGACGGTCTGTGGCACATTCCAGTTCGTGGCAGTGAACGTCAGGCTCGGCGGACTGACCGCGCCCTCAGTCGTGTCACTGCTGCTAAGCGGAATAATGACATTGGCCGTTGGCTGGCTGTTCAGCGACACGCTAAAGGTGACGCTGCCCCCGGCCTCGCTGGTGGTGCTGCTGCCACGGTTTGTGACGTTCACCCCGGCGGTGTCATCATCAACAATAGTCATGCTGGCCGATGCACCGCTGGATGCATTGGTCGGCGAGCCAAGGGTGGCGGTAAGCGTCTCAAGATTCTCCGCAATCGCATCATTGATGATCGTGAAGGGCATACGGATCTTCTGGATGCCGGCCGGGATGATCACCGTGCCGCTGCTCAGGCCGCTATAATCGCTCCCCGCAGTTGCGCTGCCCCCGATGGTGTAGGGCACCGTCACGTCGTAGGCGCTGGGTTGGTTCAGCACGACCCACAGGGCGGTGCGCCCCACGCTCTCACTCACCGAACTGGCGTCGGCAATCAGGCTCACTACCGGCGGCACGCTCGCATCAACAATCGTTAGGGTCGCCCTGTTCGTGCCACGGATCGTCGCGCCAGTGGCAGAACTAAGTGTGATAAAGGCCGTCTCGTCGAGCTCCTTGATCGTGTCAGAGAGAACCGTGATCGTGATCGACCGCGTGTTCGTGCCGGGCGGGAACGTCAGCGTGCCCCGCGTCGCCACGTAGTCCTGACCGGCTCTCGCGCTGCCATCGCTCGTGGCATAGCTCACGCTCACCGTGGTTGTTCGTATGGCACCGGCGGGCTGGATCGACACATTGACCACCGCCGCCACCGCGCCCATCTGCTCACTCACCGTGATAGCAGACGACGCGAAGGCCAGTGTCAGCTCTGGGGTCGCCGTCGGGGTCGCCGTGACCGTGCCCGTCGCCGTCGCTGTCCTGGTCGGCGTCGATACATTCATCGACGTACTCGTGACCGTCGGCGATGTCGTGCGCGTCGGCGTCACCGTCGATGTATGCGTAGCCGCCTGTGTCGGCGTACTCGTAACGACCGTGGCGGTCGGGCCGCCTGGATTGCTGATCGGGGTTGCGGTGGGGCTTGAGAAGCTAATGAGCGGGGTCAGCGTCGGGCTAGGCGTCTGAATACCCGTGACCGGCACGTGGGCAGTGGTTGACGTAGGCGTAAGCGTAGACGCAGGGCGAGCCGTCGCGACCGTGGTCGGCGTAGGTGAGGGGCTAGGCGTAGGTGAGGGGCTCGCCGTTGCGGTCGGCTCCTCTCTTGGAGCGGGGATGTCCACCACAGGCTGACTCTCGCCCGGCCCCGCGTTTGCGGCGGGGCCATTTGTCATCTCCTCGGGGGGCACAGCGACAATAGGCGGAGGGGCGGGAAGACTCGGGGCATCACCACTCATCCAGAAGCTATAGTCTGCACGCCCTTTGGCAGACACGTCGCCACTATACATCTCCATACGCGGCTCAACGAGGTAGAGCGCGGAGCGCGCAACACAGCTGATCAAAAGAAATGAGATCAGCATGGCTAGCACAACCAGCAAGAACAGTGGACGCGGATCATTGCGTCGACGCTCAGGCAGCTGCAGCTGTGGCCAGGAGAGACGTAGATTTTTCAGTGTTCGGTGTCGCATTAGCGTAACGTAGCGTGAAACAGAATGTGCTGCCCTGTCCCGGCGCACTCTTCACCCAGATCGAGCCACCCTGTCGCTCGACCAACTGCTTACAAATGGCTAGGCCAAGGCCGATGCCTCGCTCAGACGAGTTGATCCCCTCACTCGCCCCATCGCCACGGATAAACCGCAGGAACACCTGCTCGTGCATCTCGGGCGAGATGCCCCTGCCCGTATCCTCAACCTCAACCAGGACATGCTCGGGGAGGGCGGTGGCGCGCACCGCGATCCCACCCTCGCTGGTGTAGCGCCGGGCGTTGTCGAGGAGTTGATGCACAATCATGCGCGCCTGATCAAAGTCGACCAGCACCTGCGGAAGGTCTTTCGGCACATCGATCTTCAGGTTGAGCCCCTTCGCCTTGATCATGCCCTGGAGCGGCCAGGTTGCATCATCGACCGGACGCATGAGATCAACCGCCTCAAAATCGGTAGAGAGCGAACCCGAGTCCAGACTTGCAATGACGATCACATTGCTGATCAGGCTGGTCATATTCGTCGCGTGCTGGCGAATAGAATCGACGAAAACCTTCTGGTCATCGTCCAAGGGACCGGCCAACCCGCGCATCAGCAGATCGGAGTTGCCGCGAATCACCGTAAGCGGCGTGCGCAACTCGTGAGAGATCGTGCCGATAAAGTTCGTCTTGGCTCGATCCATCGCCACCTCGGCGGTCATATTCTGTAGCACACAGACAGAGCCGAAGTTTTGGCCATCGGGTGTCGTCATCGGTTTCGCCGTCGCACGGACGATCCGTTCGCCCAAGTTGAACAGGTCGCTGGCCCGCTGGCTGCCGAATCCGGGTACACCATCGGTCAGTTTCTCCAAGGGGATGTCGTCAAAATAAGCGGGCGGCGAATCCGCAGCGCTGAGGTTAAGGAACTGGCGCATGGCTGGGTTGATCAGGATAATCCGATTCTCAATATCACAGACGACGATCCCGTCGGCGATGCTCTCGACGATTGCGGCGCGCTGTGTGAACTCACTCTGCACCTGACCATAGAGATCCGTCAGGGAGTCCGTCATCATGTTGAAGCTATCGGCCAGTTTACCGATCTCATTGTTCGATGAGATGCGTACACGGCGGGTCCGATTACCGGCGGTGATTTCCTCAGCCGTGGTAGCCAGTACGGCCAATGGCACCGTAATGCGATGGGCAGTGATGACACCAACGCCAAAGAGGATGCCAACCAGCACCACTAACAGCAGCGTCATGGGCCAGAGCATATTGGCCCCAGTTGAAGCCATGTAGTCACGCGAGAGGGCGGGAGCGAGGATTCCTACCGAGGTGCCACGGATCGAGAGGGGGATGTAGGCGAACTCGTATTTGTGACTCTTGAGCGTTTGCGTGTCAAAGATGCTGATATCGCCGGCGTTTGCATTAAACGTGTTGAGCAACACCGCGCCCATCGCCGGCGGATCGCCGTCGCTGGTACTACTGAAAGTTGAGGCCAGGAGTTTGCCCGACTGGTCATAGAGTGTCACCCCGGTGGCCTGGGAGCGCAACACCAGTGTGTTTAGCAAGCTATCAACCCGGACTGCGGCGATCATGCCGCCAACCACATCATTGCCGTTGCGCACTGGGGCAATCGTCGCAAAGTAGAGCGTGTCGGTCTCGACATTAGTTCCCTTAAACCGAATCAGGCCCGCGTACTTATCGCCTCGGCTATCGACTGGGCGGCTGTTGAGGACGCGCTGGGTGAACCACGCCTTCGAAATGTCGAAAGGTGTGTGGGTAGTGTATTCTTTGTTCGAGTTGTCCGACCCCCGCTCAAAGTCGCTGATCGTCTGTCCATTGTGATCAAACGCGATCAGGCGATCCAGGTTCACTCCGCTGCGGTTGAGACTGATGAGGAAGAAGGGGTTGAGGGCTTTTTTGAGCCCCTGGATGTCTTTTGTGACGAAGGCTTCGGCCACCCCAGGCGCACCCGTTTCCTGATTGCGCTGAGCGAAGATGACTTCACGCAGGAACTGCAGATTGGCCTGCTCCTGGCTCAGGAGTGCTTCATTGGACATGCGCGTCGTCGTGGCAAGCTGGCCTTTGAAGCGATCCTCCAACGAGCTGGTCATCTGATAAAAAACCACAACTGAACCTACCACCGCCACAAGAACGGTGAGGAACAGAAAGGGTCCGATTATCTGATAGCGGAGCTGTGTCCGCAGCCCCCACAGTGACTTCCGCATTGGAGTTCTCTCTCGACATGCGAGGCTGGCTGGCCGAGCCAGAAGAGTGCGCCCAGAGAGAGGTCGCAGCGATGAGCATGTCGCAGCGACATGCATAGAGTATAGAGGAGTATGAGGGCAGGATCAAGAGCCTCTGTATTATAACTCTCTAACAGTTTATTTATTCTTAAAACTCGTTCTGCTACGATGACGTATCATAGGATCTGTATGCACGCTGTGTGCAACAGATGCCTCGTTTCATCTGCCACGGATAGACCGATTGTGCTATAATCGTATCAGTGTCTCTCTTAGGTCTGTGTGGCAATGGTATGCAGCTACGTTTTCTTGGAACCGGCACCTCCATGGGCGTCCCCGTCATTGGCTGCGGCTGTGCGGTCTGTACCTCGGACGACCCACGCAACCGTCGTATGCGTACCTCGGCGTTGCTGCGTGACGCGGGCCAGACGATCCTGATCGACGCCGGCCCCGATTTTCGCGCTCAGGCCCTCCACGCTGACCTTCGTCACGTCGATGGGGTGATCCTCACCCACTCGCACTTCGATCACGTCGCCGGGATCGACGACCTACGGCCACTCTGCGACCACAGCGGCAGTGTGCCGATCTTCGGCAGTCCGCGCACCCTCGCCGATGTACGCGAGCGCTTTTCCTACGCCTTTACCGAAAGCTCGGTTGGCTCAACCCGCCCCAGTATTGAGCTGCGACCGATCACCACGCCCTTTCAGATCGGCCCCACAGCGATCATCCCGCTCACGATCACGCACGGTACATGGCCAATCACCGCCTACCGTATCGGCAACCTCGGCTATGTCACCGATGCCAGTCACATCCCGCCCGAGTCGGCAGATCAACTGCGGGGCCTGGATGTGCTGGTTCTCAACGCCCTACGCTACAAACCACACCCAACCCACTTTTCGCTTAGCGAGGCGCTTGACGTGATCACGGATCTCCGCCCACGCCGGGCCTTCCTTGTGCATATGACCCACGCCTTTGACCACGCCGCCGCCGGTGCGCAGCTTCCCCCCGGCGTTGCGTTTGCCTACGATGGGCTGGAAGTCTCGATTGACTAGGGCGGGTTTTTAGGGGAGACTTCGTCTCTCCTGTTCCCACCAATGCAAGTATTCGCATGCGAATCGGCATCGACGCACGGCTGAACGCCTACCGCCAGGGCGGGATCGCCCAGTACACCCGGCTGCTGCTCGCGGCGATGGCACCACTGATCGGCGACAATGTGCTGATCGCCCTCCAGCACCGCCGCCAGCCCCAGCCAATGACCGTCGCCCGAAATGTTGGGCAGGCGCTGCTCTTCACGCCGCCCCACAATCGCTTTGAACCCCTGGCCCTGCCTGTCGAACTCCTGCCCCAGCGGCTTGATCTGTTGCACTGCCCTGACTTTGTGGCCCCACGGCTGCGCCCCTGCCCCGCCGTGGTGACGATCCACGACCTGGCCTTCCTGCGCTTCCCCGAGATCCTCGACGCCGACGCCCGACGCTACTACGGCCAGGTGCGCGCCTCGGCCCACGCCGCCCAGGCGGTGATCGCCGTCTCCGAGTCCACCCGCGCCGACATCGTCGAGTTGCTCGACCTGCCACCCGAGCGAATTGATGTTGTCTACGAGGCGGCGGCACCCTCCTTCCACCCCGTCGCGGTGGGCGCAGGCGAGCAGCGCACTATCAACGGGCGACCGCTGCGGGCGGGGGGTTTCGCCCTCTTCGTCAGCACAATCGAACCACGTAAGAACCTGGAAACCCTGCTGCGCGCCCTGCGGGTTTGTATCGACCGCCGCCCGCAGGTCGGCTACCGCCTCGCTATCGCCGGGGTGCGCGGTTGGCTCGACGGGCCAGTCTTCGACCTGATCCGCGAACTGCGCCTCGCGGATCATCTGGACTTCCTGGGCTGGCCCCAGCCCGACCACATGACCTGGCTCTACAGCGCATGTCGGCTCTACCTCAACCCCTCGCTCTACGAGGGATTTGGTCTGCCGGTACTCGAAGCCCTGGCCTGTGGGGCACCGGCCCTTGTAGCGGACACCAGTAGCCTGCCCGAGATTGCGGGCGCGGCGGCGCTGCTCATACCACCACGCGATGTAGCGGCCTGGGCGACGGCAATCGCAGATCTCTGGGCAGATGACGCTGCGCGAAGTGCGCTGGCGCGGCGCGGGCCAGCCCAAGCGGCGCGATTCTCCTGGGATCGCGCTGCCCGCGAGACCCTGGCGATCTACCGGCGGGTGAGTAGGTAAGAGCGCAACAGCGCCGTGCTGCTGCGCTCTTATTTTCACAACGGGGATAGGGTTGCTCTACGGTTAGCGGATCTCGCCCCTACATGCGCAGGGCCGGGTTAAGCTTGGTGGCGGCGAGCCACGCCTCGATGCCGACGGTGGGCTGCACCCCCTGCTCGGTAACGATCCCGGCGAGGGCGTTCAGCGGCGTCGAGTCTAAGTAGACGTTTGATACCTGAATGTTCGCCGGTACATCAGGCCAGACCTGACATGCGGGCCAGCGGGTCTGCTCCGGCTGAGGGAAGCCAGGTGGCAGGAATTTCTCGGAGCTACAGAGCGCATAGGCAGGCACGTTGGACGCCCGTGCCGAGAGTACCATGCCATAGGTACCCACCTTGTTTATCAGCCCGTGGGCGCTCAGATGATCGGCCCCGACCAGGACAAGCTGAGATTGGCCAGCCAGCACCACGGCCAGAGCATCGATTACCAGGGTTGTTGGGATGCTACTGGCGGCCAGTTCGCTGGCCATTGTGCGACCCTCACAGGCAGGGCGGCCCTCGGCACAGATCACACGGAAACGTCGGCCGGCCCGTTGGGCGTAACGTAGCACCGCACGTACCGTCGTGCTGCGGCCATTCGTCACGATCTGTACATCATCGGTAATCAACCGCAAGGCCGTCTCGGCGATTGCCGCCTCGTGGACATGCAAGCGCCACTTGAACTCGTTCGCCGCATCGACGACCACCCGTTGGCCCTGGGCGAAGCTTTCGGCAGCATCGATCTTCCAGAGCAGGATGTTCACCAAGTTTACCATCGGTGCCATTGTTGGGCGAGAATGGATGAGCGCCCAGCCCACCTCAAGCAACCCTTGGTACAGATGAGACAGATTGCCGCTCTGATCCGCCTGTGCCTGATATATCAGCACCTCAGCGCCCTTTTCGGCGATCTCAACCGCGCCAGAGACTCCGTCTTCGGCAATGACAGCGATTGCCTGCGCGGTATGTCTGTCCACAGCATCCTTCCAATCGTACTATGGGACATCGTATAAAAGGACGCGGCGCACACCCGAACGGCGCACTTCCCATTGCCTAGTGGCCTACAACGAGCATACCACAGATTCACTCACCGATTATTGGAACTGATAGAACGCCGCTTCAGCAGTTCTCTGATGGCCGACTCAAGTTGATCGATTGAGAAAGGCTTTGACAGATAGATGCTCCCGCTCCGCTCCAGTTGTTCAAGGGTGTCTGTACTCAGTGTATCGCCGGTGATGAAGATCACCCGCTCGGCCATGTCGGGGTCACGTTCGCGGATGGCGGACAGAAGCTCAAATCCGCTCATACCAGGCATACGGACATCGGTAAGCACCATATCGAAGGGTTCACGGCTAGAGGCGGCGAGGCCAGCCTCACCACTCATCGTCACCGTCGAACGGTGGCCGAGATCGTGCAAGAGGCGCGAGATCAACCGGATCACTGGCTCCTCGTCGTCTACGACAAGAATATTGAGCGACGGCTCTGCCTCGCGGATCGGGGAGGGCGGTGGGGCGGGCGACACGAGCTTAGCGGCGGGGAGCTCGCGTACGGGTAGTTCAACAAGAATGCGTGTGCCTACCCCCATCTGACTCTCGGCCCGGATCTGGCCTTCATGCTCCTTGATGATGCCGAAGCAGATCGAAAGCCCGAGGCCGGTACCCTGCCCTATCGGCTTCGTCGTAAAAAATGGATTGAATATCTTGTGCAGATTACGCTCAGGGATGCCCACGCCCGTATCGCCCACCTCAACCCGGATCATCTTCCCGCCAAGCTCATCCTCATGACTCGTCGGCACCACCCGCGTGCGTAGGGTGAGCGTGCCGCGCCCGCCGCGCTCTACCATCGCGTGGCGCGCATTAGTGATCAGGTTCAAGAAGACCTGCTGGAGCTGATGTGGATCCGCCACCGTCGGCGCGAGATCTGGGTCAAGATCGAAGTGTACACTAATATTATCGACGCGTAGTTGATACGCCTGAAGCGAAAGGGCGCTACGCAGCACCTCATTGATGAGCACCGCCGAACGTTCGGGCGTGTGTTCGCGGGCAAAGATCAGCAGGTTCTGGACGATCCTGGCGGCTCGCTCGGCCTGGGTGTGGATCTGCTCAATATCTTGGCGAGTATCATCGGAGAGGTGCGTATTTCGCAGGGTGAGCTGAGCGTAACCGCTGACACTGGTGAGCGGATTATTCAATTCGTGGGCCACACCAGCAACCAACTGGCCAATTGCCGAGAGTTTCTCCGACTGGATGAGTTGCTGCTCTAGGCGACGGCGATCAGTGAGGTTGCGAGCGATGCAGTGAAGCCCAGCGGGCTTGCCGTTACCATTCTGCATCACGTGAGCACTCACCTCTAGGTAGATCGGTTCCTGGTTATGGTGCGCCAGTTCAAGCTCGAAGGGCGGCACACCCTGGCCGTCGAGCAGGGTGCGCAGGTGAACCTGGGCCTCGACCCACGAGTCGGGGGCGCAAAGCGACCAGATCGGCTGGCCGATCAGATCATGTACTGGATAACCAGTGATCTGCGTACCAACCTTATTCATGCTCGTGATTCGCAATTCACGGTCGAGCATAAAGATCATATCGTAGGCGTTAGCGAAAAGATCTTTGTAGCGTCGCTCGCTCACTCGCACCTGCTCGTAGAGCCGAGCATTCTCGATCGCGATTGCGGCGTAATCGGCCAATGTGGCCAGCAAATACTGGTCATTCTCACTGAAGATCCGGTCGGACTGTTGATTATCCACTGCGAGCACGCCCACCACCTGGTCGCCCACAACCAGGGGCACCTGCAAGAGCGCCCGCACCAGGAACCCGGTCTTCACCTTTAAGGCCACCCCGTTGCGAGTTTTATCGGTACGGATAGGCTTACCGGTACGCACCACTTGGCCGGCCAGTGTGTCGTGGATTGGCATGCGCAGACTCTGGGCACGCTGCTCGCCGAGGTTCTTGGCTGCCCGCAGGTACAGTTCATCGTGTTGGTTATCGCGGAGCAGCAGGAAGCCCTCTTCGGCCTGAGTAATATAAACACCGGCCTCGACGATACGCTCAAGCAACTGTTCCTGCTCCATCAAGCCCGTAACCGACTTGCCGATGCGCGAAAGTACCGTGAGTTCCTGAACACGCTGTTGGAGCGAGGCCGTAAGCCGCTCTTTATCGCGACGCAAGCGCCGTTCGCGCAGGGCTTGATCGATCACCGCACGGGCCTCGGTGTCAGAGAATGGCTTAATTAGGTAGTTCCGTGCGCCGAGGCGGAACGCCTCAACCGCGATGTTCTCCGAACCGTGGGCGGTCATCAGGATGACCGGTACATCGTAGCCCTCCTGAGCAATAAGGCGCAGGAGATCGAGACCAGAGATATCGGGGAGTTGGAGGTCGAGCAAGATCATGTCAGGCAGGCGATCACGAAGGCGCTGTAGCCCCTGACGCCCCGTATTTGCAACGATCGGACGATAGCCAAGCTCAGGCAGCACATAGTTTGCGAGAAGCTCGCAGATTTGTTCGCTATCGTCGATGATCAGGATCTCTTCCATAAAGTGGTGCTGTTGCTGCCCAAGGCGACACTATGACACGACCCCATCGCCTGATGTGAGCATCCGTACAGATCGAAACGTAGGGATACGCTGATTTAAGAAGGTGTCTCGCTTGGCTTCGAATTGTACCCTGTTACGATAACCGTGGCAAGAGACTCGCTCCTACCGTCAGGGCATGAGCAAAGTCAACTCCGGCCCCCTCACCC
>CAIRFY010000102.1 GCA_903877945.1 uncultured Oscillochloris sp.
AGACCTCGCCCGCCCGCCCGTTTACGGGCCGGGCCGCTCGATGTGACAGGGCGAGTTTTGCGGTAGGACAAGGTTTCGGGTGCCAGGTTTCAGTTTTACAGTTTGGCGATGAGGCGGGGATGCGACGAGGCGATGCTATCGCATCCTCGCCTCATCGCGTCCCCGCCACACTGTAAAGCTGTTCTGAACCATGTCTATTGCCACTATTCCTCGTGCCCGCTTGACATCCCTGCCCCTAGCATCTACCATTGATTGTGGGTGGTACATGTGTTCGCCAGACAGCGAGGAGAGATGGAACCATGGCCGAAGAACTTTTTAGCGGGCTGAACCCCGCCCAACGCCGTGCCGTCGAGGCGATCTCCGGGCCGGTGTTGGTGCTGGCTGGGCCGGGCAGCGGCAAGACCCGCGTGCTTACGCACCGCATTGCCTACTTGATCCGCGAGGGTATTGACCCCTACAGTATCCTGGCCGTCACCTTTACCAACAAGGCCGCTCGCGAAATGAAGGAGCGCCTATCTGTTCTCGTCAACCCTGCCGACGCCCACGCACTCACCGTCGGCACCTTCCATAGCCTCTGCGCACGCTTCCTGCGGCGCGAGATCACCCACCTCGGGCGCGAGCGCGACTTCGTGATCTATGACAGCGACGACCAGGAGCGGCTGATGCGCCGCGTCATTCGAGAGCTGAACCTCGACGAGAAGAAGAACCCGGCCCGCGCTATCCACGCCCGCATCTCTAGCGCCAAAAACGAACTCGTCTCGTCCAGTGAGTTCCCCCGCCTTAACTACGCCGATGAGATCGCCGCGCGCTGCTACGAGCGCTACCAGAATCTGCTGCGCGAGAGCAATGCCCTCGACTTTGACGACCTGCTGGTTGAGCTGGTCCATATCTTCGAGTTGTTCCCCAATGTGCTGGAGTGGTATCAGAATCGCTACCAATACCTGCTGGTAGACGAGTATCAGGACACCAACAAGGTGCAATACACGTTGGTGCGGCAGCTCGCGGGCGAGCAGCGCAACCTGTTCGCTGTGGGCGACGAAGACCAGTCAGTGTACGCATTCCGGGGGGCCGACATCCGCAATATTCGTCAGTTCGAGCAGGACTATTCCGACTCCCAGGTGATCTTGCTGGAGCAGAACTACCGCAGTACGCAGGCTATTCTTGACACGGCCCAGGCGCTGATCGCGGGCGGCGGCAAGAAGAAGCATGTTAAGAAGCTGTGGACGAAGAACGGTGTCGGAATGCAGGTGAGCCTGCACGAGGGCTACGACCAGGATGAAGAGGCGTCCTTTGTCGCTGATGAGATCACCCGCCTGGTGGCATCCGGTGACTACAGCTACGGCGGCTGCGCCGTGATGTACCGCATCAACGCCCAGTCCCGTGCGTTAGAGGAAGCTCTGAACAGACGCCGTGTGCCCTACCAGATCGTTGGAGGAACGCGATTTTATGAGCGTAAAGAGATCAAGGATGTGCTGGCCTACCTGCGCCTGACCTTCAATCCCTACGATAGCGTCAGCCTCGGGCGGGTATTGAACTGGCCGGGTCGGGGCATCGGCGAGCGCAGCGAGTCCGAGTTGCTGCGCTGGGCCGCCGAACTCGGCGTGCTGACATTCCAAGCGCTGCGCGAGCTTGAGTCGGACACGCCCACGCCCTTCACCGCACGTTCAAAAAGTACCCTGCTCAGCTTCTTAGCCCTGATCGACCAGTTTATCGCCGCACGCGCCGAGCTGCCGCTGACCAACCTGATCGACCTGATCCTGGCCCGCCTGGACGTGCGCGAGGCTCTGGTGAAGGATTACGACGCCGAAGAGGCCGAGGAGCGCTGGATGAACGTGCAGGAGCTGCGCAACGTAGCCGCCAAGTACGTCAACCTGCCAATTGAGGGCCAGTTGTCCACCTACCTAGAGGAGATCGCCCTGGTGTCCGAGGTAGACAAAGTGGATGGCAAGGCCGACGCGGTCACGTGCATTACCTTGCACCAGGCCAAGGGGCTGGAGTACCCTGCCGTCTTCCTGGTTGGCCTGGAGGAAGGGCTACTGCCCCACAGCCGCTCAAGCGACGATCCCGAAAAAGTGGAGGAAGAGCGCCGTCTGCTCTACGTGGGCATGACCAGAGCGCGCCAGCGGCTCTACCTATGCTACGCCTTCCGCCGCCTCAGCTTTGGCCGGGTCAGCCTCAGCACGCCTACGCGCTTCCTAGCCGACATCCCCAAAGAACTGATCAAGCAGCCCAAGAAGCGCAGCGCGGCGGCAACCTCACCGCAGGCGAGCATGTTCAGCGGGCGCGGCGGCTACGGCGGCGCACCGCCACGCAGCCCAGCCTCTACCGGCCCCCGCCCGCAGCGCCCGGTCGCACCCACCGAAGTAAGTTTCGTTTCCGGCCAGCCCGTACACCACGCCACCTTCGGCAAAGGGGTCGTGCTGAGCAGCCGCCTCGTGGATGGCGACGAAGAAGTGACGGTGAGCTTCGCGGACAAAGAGCGTAAGTTGCTGGCCAGCTTCGCCCGGCTAGAGAAACTGGCCTAAAAAACGTGTTAGAGATTCTGCATTCTGCATTCTGCATCTTGCATTATTGCATTTTGCATCTTGCATTATTGCATTATTGCATTTTGCATTTTGCATTTTGCATTTTGCATTCTACATCACGGCCTACGCAGTTGCTCCACCAGGAACTCGCGCAGCGCCCGCGCCGCCGGCGAGGCTACCCGGTCGCCACGCCAGACCACGCCGAGAGAGCGGTTCAACTTCTGGTCGGAGACGCTCAGCGACACCAGATCGGTGGAGCCCTGCACTGCGAGGCGCGGCACGAGGGCGATGCCCATCCCGGCGGCCGCGAAGTGTACTAGCGTATCGGTCCCGCCGCCATCAAGCACCACATGTGGAACAAACCCGGCCCGCTCGCAGGCCACCAGAGCGGCCTCGCGCAGTTCATAATTCTCCGGTGAGAGAACCCAGGGCTCATCCCGCAGTTCGCTGATCGTCACCGTGCCGCGCCCGGCTAGAGGATGGTCACGCCACACCGCGATCACCATTTCTTCGGTGAAGATCGGCACCACCGTCAGGTTCTCGTCCTCGACGGGCAGCGTAACCACGGCCACATCGGTCAGCCCCGTCTCTAAGAGATCCAGCAGCGTCTGTACGCCGGACTCGTGGAGGCGTAATTCGATGCCGGGGTAGAGCTTGTTGAAGGTTGCCAACACCGCCGGCAGCAACTGGGTACCCACCGTAGGCGGTGCGC
>CAIRFY010000103.1 GCA_903877945.1 uncultured Oscillochloris sp.
GTGCGGCGTGCGGTCGAGGGAGTGAAGGACGAATCTGCCCAGGTGCAGGCCATCCTCGCAGTGACTATCTGCGACCCGGCCATGGGTTCGGGCCACTTTCTGGTTGAGGCCACCGAGTATATCGCTCGGTTTCTGGTTGATCTCGGTGTTGATCCCGCCCTCACCCCCAACCCCTCTCCCTCCGGGAGAGGGGCTGGGGGTGAGGGCCGAGAATCCGACATGGCCTACTGGAAGCGCCGGGTGGCCCAAAGCTGTATCTACGGGGTGGATTTGAACCCGCTGGCGGTCGATCTTGCCAAGCTCTCACTCTGGCTCGTGACCGTGGCGAAGAACAAGCCGCTCTCGTTCCTCGATCACCACCTGCGGTGCGGTAACGCCCTGGTTGGCGCACGCCTTGACGACCTCCGTATGAATGGTGCAGCAAAGGCTAAAGGTCACGCGAAGAAAGCTAAGTCAGCGGTCGCTGCGGGCCAGCTTATGCTGCTGGACGATGATGTCTTCCGCCAGAGCATAAGTAGCGCCGTAGACAATATGTGGCTGATCGAAAGTAAGGCGGCCAATACCGTCGAAGTGGTCAAGGAGCAGGAACAGATTTACATCAATTTGCGGGCCAGCCTGACCCGCACGTATGGCCGACTGGCGAACCTCACCACCGCCCAGCATTTTGGCCTGAGCATCCCGTCTGATCTGCGCAATGCCTTGACCGACTATGCCACCGGGCGCACCATCGCCGCGATGCGCCAGATCGTCGAACTGCTTGACCAGGCTGATGCGATTGCTACTACCCGCCGCTTCTTCCATTGGGAGTTGGAATTTCCCGAGGTCTTCTTCGACCACCACGGCTACCCGCTCGGCGAGCGCGGCGGCTTCGATGCGGTAGTGGGGAATCCGCCGTATATTCGTAGCCTGAGGCTTAAAGAATCTGATGTACGAGCCTGGGCCTACTATGCCGCCACGTATCAAGCAGCCGCAACTCGTGAGTACGACATCTACATGTGTTTTGTTGACAAGGGCATGAGTCTGCTCACCCAAACTGCCTATCTGGGATTGATTATTCCCAACAAATGGCTGACAACTCAGGTTGGCGAGTCGCTGCGGTCAATGGTGGCAAAAAAACACGCCCTGGCGCACTTGGTAGATTTTGGCTCATTTCAGGTTTTTGCCGATGTGACCACCTATACCTGTCTGCTCTTCCTCACGAATACCTCGTGTAAGATTGCGTCTATCGCGGCGTTGTTGCAGGCGAACGAGCAGAGCCACCCACTACCGGGTATTCAGGGGGTCTGGGAAGATCGGCTGCTGCCCACGGCACAGTTGAGCGGCGCACCGTGGACTATCTTCTTCGGGGCAACGGATGCGCTGATGCAGAAGCTGCGACATCTTGCACCCTTGCAAGAAGTGGCCGCTATTTTTAAGGGAACGGGGACAAGCGCCGATCAGGTTTTTTTTATGCAGTGCAAAGGCCAGCACTACTTCTCGCGCTCGCTACATACCTGGGTTGAGATCGAAGCGGCGCTGATGCGACCAGCACTCACCGGCAAAGATATTGATCCGTATTCGTATCACACCGAGA
>CAIRFY010000104.1 GCA_903877945.1 uncultured Oscillochloris sp.
CGAGAGGGGCTACGATGCCGCACGTTGAGGGAGATACCCTCCGCAACACCCTGCTCAGCGCCTACGGCGGGCAGTGCGCCATCACTGGCTGCGCCGTAGCCGAGGCTCTTCAGGCCATCCTGATCGACCCGAACGGCCCGGTAGAGAGCGTCAATGCCATTCTGCTGCGTGCCGATGTCGCCCGACTCTTCAGCGCGGGCATGATCGCAGTTGATGCCGTAAGCCTGAAGGTGAGCCTAGCCGTCGAAATCGCCGAATCTCCCGATTACGGCGCTCTGTCGGACGCGCTCTTACGCCAGCCTGCGCGCATCGCCATGCGTTGCAGCCGCCAGATTCTTGACGCCCACTACCGACGTTTCTTGCTTCGCCATCGCACCGCCGCCGCACGCCGAGGTGTTACTGATACGTTAGTTCTTCCCGTCGCCACCATCCCAACGCTGCGTCACACTCTGTCCGTCAAAAGCTGGGTGAATAGCGTCGCCTACAATCGCGACAGTACACTGATTGCGACGGGTTCCTGGGACGGGGTTGCCCGTATCTGGCGCGCTGAGGACGGCTACCTGCTCCACACGCTCCAGGCCGACCTCGGTGAGGTGAACGGGATTAGCTTCAGCCCTGACGGAGTCTGGCTCGCCGCCGCCGGGCGGAATCAGGTTATCCAGATTTGGCAGGTGAGCGATGGCAAGGCCACGGCATCCTTGCGGGGGGTGAATGGACACAGCGGGGCGGTGTTTAGCGTGAGTTTCAGCCCTGACAATGCCACCATCGCCAGCGGCAGTTGGGATCATAGTGTCTGCATTTGGGATCTGGACAATGGGCAACTCATCCGTCGGCTGACCGACCACCGGGGTGCGGTGAACAGCGTGAGCTTCAGCCCGTCGGGCCGACTGATCGCGACCGGCAGCCATGACCGCTGTGTACGGATCTGGCGTGTGGCCGATGGCGTACTCATGAATACGCTTCATGGCCATAGCGATGCGATCTTCAGCGTAGCCTTTAGCCCTGATGGGCGCATCCTGGCCAGCGCCGGTACTGATGGCTCGATCCGCCTCTGGCGTGTGGCCGACGGAATACCGCTCTACACGCTCCAAGCCAACAGCGGCGCGGTGTTTAGCGTTGGTTTCAGCCCCGACGGCGAGCATCTGGCGAGCGGCGACTATAGCCGATCTGTGCGAATCTGGCGTGTCCACGACGGCTCCCTGCTGCACAGCATTCCCGCCCACGGTGAGGGTGTCACCTCGCTTGCCTACAGCCCCGATGGGTTCTCTTTGGCGAGTGGCAGCTTCGACGCCTCGCTGAAAATTTGGAGCTTGCGGGGCGAGTAACGTAGCGATCTGAAACCTGAAATCGTGTCTATGCCGCATAACGCCCTGCTGGTCGTCGCCAAAGAACCTGTCGCCGGCCAGACCAAAACCCGGCTCTGCCCGCCTTTCGATGGTGCGACCGCTGCATCGCTTTACACCTGCTTTCTGCGCGACACGCTCGCATTGATGGATCAGGTGGCCGACGTGCGGTGTACCATCGCCTACACGCCAGAGGACGCCGACGGCTACTTCCGCAACCTGGCCCCGCACATGGCGCTGACTGCGCAGCGTGGCGCCAACCTTGGTCTGCGCCTCGATAACCTGCTCTGCGATGCCCTGGCCTCTGGTGCGGCGCTGGCGGTGGTGATAGACAGCGATAGCCCGACGCTGCCGGTGGGGTATCTGAGGCAGGCGTTTGCCGAGCTTGAGCGGGGCGCAGATGTGGTGATCGGCCCGTGCGACGACGGCGGCTATTACTTGATCGGACTGCGCCAGCCGCAGCCGCGCCTGCTGCGCGAGGTACCGATGAGTACGCCCAATGTGCTGCGCGACACCCTGGCTATTGCATCTGAACTGGGGTTGCGCGTCGCTCTCCTGCCGACCTGGTACGACGTTGATACGGTGGCGGAGTTGGCGCGGCTATGCGACGATCTGCGCGATCAGCCGCCGGAGATCGCCGCGCACACACGCCGTTTTCTGGCTGAAGGGGTGCAGGAGCACTCCTGTGCCCCTACTCGGCATCGAGGGCGGCGCTCACATCAACCGTAAGGCCGGGCAGCAGGGCCGACGTCGCGTTCTCGCCGCGACCACATACCCCGTGGGCGACATAGGCGGTGCCCTCTAGTACTACAGTTGTAGTTTGAATTACCCCCCCTAGCCCCCCCGCACGCG
>CAIRFY010000105.1 GCA_903877945.1 uncultured Oscillochloris sp.
AAGGCATGTTTCAATCCAGATTGACAATTCAGCGACGAAACGATGACGCGGTGAGGCGCTCCGTATCGCCTCATCACCTCATCGCCTCGTCGCAAGACTGTAAAGCTGAATGTGCCCATTTTGAAACATGCCTAAGACAATGGTGGGCGAGGGTCAGAGCATCGCGGCCAGATCTTCATAGCGGGCGGCGACTATCTTACGCAGCTCGGCGCGCAGCGCATCGCCATCCGGGTGATGATGCGCGATCTTCGTAATCTGGCGGCTGAGTTCGGTGTCATGCAGGGTATCGGCGAGCCAGCGCGTGAAATCGCCGCGTATCAGATGATACGTCAGCGAGGCCAGGGGCACCCGGTCAATCGCCGTGCGGAACTCCGACAGATTGGCCGCCGTGCCGCACACCGTCCCCGACATGTTGCGAAACACAAACCACTTATCGCTGGGCAACGGCACGGACACATACTTATGCAGGTGGCGGATATGCGGCACCCGACGTGTTCCGGCCCGGAAGACGATATCGTTGCGTGTACACGTGTCAGATTCTATGCCCGGCGTGATCAGGCGGGCGTGTCCGCGCACGAGGGTCGGCAGATGTGCGCGCACCTCCGCCCAGTCGGGGTTGGCGGACAGCAGCGTGTCAAAGCTCGCGAGATCCTCGGGGGTTGTGGTGCGCGTGAGTGCCCAGACTCGCACGGCCTGGAGGATGGCGGGGGCCACCTGGCTTGGGTGGTAGCTCACGACCGTCACACCGCCGCCGCGCATCAGATCTTCCACCGTGCCGGTAAACGGTGAGGCCCAATCGGCGTAGCTCTGCTGGATCTCGTCGATGAGCAACCAGTGTGGCCGTCCGCAGCGCGTACGGAGATCCAGCAGCGCCCGCAGCAGGCGCTCGGTGAAGGCGTTGCGGTCGATGATCGGCATCCACGACAGATCGATGATCAGATTGCAGCGCGCATATTCGCACAGCGTGATCACATCGCCAACCCGCTGAAGCTGTGTGTCGCGTCCGCCAACGAGCATCGTGTGCGGCAACGCGGCCAGACTGCGGTAGTCGCCCTCCGGGTCGATAATTACCGCCTGGTAGCCCTGGAGCATGACCTCCTCGGCGATCAGGCCGCCGAGCCACGATTTGCCACTCGCGCTGTCGCCCGCGATCCCCCACACGCCGTCGATCAGATCCCACGCATCGATTCGGAACGGCGTTTGGTCATTGCGCCAACCGAGGCTCAACTGCTGCTCCGGTCGCACCGTGCGGTTACCAATCCGACCGGCGATCAGATCGCGGATCAACCCGCGCATCCCGGCACCGGCAGGCTCGGGCAGCACCAGGTCAGCCATTTCCTTGAGCGCCGGGGTCGCGTTATCGACCGCAACCGCAAGTTCAACCTGCGTTAGCAGGCTGCGGTCGTTCTCGGCATCGCCACATGCTACGACATTCCGCGCTGAGAGCCCCAGTTCGCGCAGGGCGTAGGCCAGACCTGTGCCCTTGGTGGCACCCAGCGGCAGCACCATCACCGCGCCCCGGTTATACTCGATGGTCGCCCCGCCGCCGCAGTCGCGCAGCGCCGCGAGAATCGGCTCGTCAAACGGCACATGGGTGGCGATCAGTGCCATACCGTGGTCGAGCGGCAACGGCATGGCGTCAATGCGTGCGATGAGCGCCGTCGGCAGCCGTCCGAACGGCAGTACGACGACATCCTGGCGCGGAAAGTAGACTACTGCGCCATCCTCGGCGACGATAGCATCAAACAACTCGGCGAAGGGACCCTCGGGTGTAAAGCTCGCGAGGGTACGCCCCGTCACGAGAATGAGAGTCAGGTGGGCCGCCTTTGCTGCTTGCAGGGCGTCCCAGGTTTCTGGTGAAACATGGCCATTTTCGGCGAGTGTGCCATCGAGATCCGAGGCGAGAACCGTCAGGTGCATAGGGACTCACTTTCGGCGTCGTACATTGTCGCGTGATTGCCGCATCCACCGACGAATCGGCTTCGTGCTTTCTGCCCGAGCGGGACGATCTTCTACACGCACAATTGTACCGCAACTTCGCGCTGAGTGATGGGAGCAGCGCCGGGATCCACCTTGTCATTGATAGTCTCCCCGGTGCGGTGGGAAGTGTGCCCTCGCAACTGACCGATGTCGCCGGTACGCTGTTCTTCATGACCAACGATTGGAACACGGGCGATACGATCTGGAAAACCGACGGCAGCGCGAGCGGTACGGTCGCCCTGAAGCTTGTTGAGCCTGGCCCCTTTAATTCCTCAACCGTAAATGGACTCACCGCAGTGGGCCAGCGGCTCTTTTTCTGGGACTGGCAGAGCCTCTGGACGAGCGACGGCACTCCGGCGGGGACGGCTGCTAGTGGCGAAGGTGTACCCTAATCAGTTCACCGCCGTCGGGAGCCGAGTCTTCTTTGTTGGTGACAACGGTGAACTCTGGATCAGCGACGGCAGCGCCGCCGGTACCCGCATGGTGAAGGAGGACATGTGGCCCGGTATTGGCAGTTCTTCGCCCGCCAGCCTCACCGCTGTTGAGAACCGGCTCTTCTTCAGCGCCAGCGACCCCGCCCACGGGCGCGAGCTCTGGGTCAGCGACGGCTCCGAGGCTGGCACATTCTTGGTTCAAGACATCGCCCCCGGCCCCGAGGGCAGCCTGCCTGAGAATCTCACCCTGATCTCAATGGGCAACTCTTCTTTAGCGCAGTCGATGCGGCCCACGGGCGTGAGCTGTGGATCAGCGACGGCGACGGCACCCGCCTCGTGCAAGACATCGCCCCCGGCACGCTCAGCGCCAATCCCGGCAATCTCAGGTTGACGGGCGCGTATCTCTTCTTCAGCACCAACGACGGCACCAACGGCCCGGCCCTCTGGTCTATACCGCTGACGAACATTCCGTACCTCCCCGCACGTGTCGCCGCACGCACCTACATCCAGGCCGAGGACTATGATCGCGGCGACGAGGGCCTGGCCTACCACGACAGCGACCCCGTCAATGTCGGCGGCCAGTACCGCACTGCTGCGGGCGTTGACCTGACCACGGTCAACTCCGACGGCAGCGGCGGGATCATGCTCGGCTGGACGAAGCCCGGCGAGTGGCTGAACTACACGCTCGACATTGTCAGCACGAGCGCCTACACCCTGGAGATCTCCCTGGCTACAGCGGGCACGGGCGGCAGCTTCCACCTCGCACGGGATGGCACCGACATCAGCGGGCCGATCACGGTGCCCGACACCGGCGGCTGGCGCGCATGGAGGACAATCACCGGCCCAGCGCTGAGCCTGCCCGCAGGCCGCCACACCCTGCGCCTAGTCTTCGATAGCGCCGGAGCCACCGGCTATGTGGCCAACATTGACTGGCTGGTGCTGGATGGGGCCAGCGATCCGATCTATCTGCCGATGGTGCGGCGGTAGAGCGAGACAAACGTCTGGCCGAGGCCGCGTAGGCGACCTTAAAAATTGGATAATCGCAATAGACAAGGTTCGCAGATACTTTACAGTTTGTCGCCGGTCAGCCCTCACCCCCCAGCCCCCTCTCCCTGAACGGGAGAGGGGGAGTCGGATGCGTCCTGCTGCGGAATCTCCCCTCTCCCCGTGAGGGAGAGGGGCAGGGGGTGAGGGTTGTGCGAGACTATCAAGAGGAAATGCCCGATTCTGAAACCTTGTCTAACCACACTATCAAGGGGGGCTATTCATGCGCGCTTTGCTCACGCTGACCCTGCTCGCGCTCACGCTGAGTATTGTTACCTGCACATCAGCCGCGCCTACCGCCACTAGCGACATTTGTTTCCCCACTGTACCCGGTATCACTCACTGCATTGTGCCCGAGTTTGCGAGCTACTGGCAGAACAATGGCGGACTGCCTGTTTTTGGATACCCCCTCGGCCCGCGTGAACTCGCTGCGCCCGAGCCCAACTCCGCCCCGCTCTACCTCCAGTGGACGGAGCGTAACCGGCTTGAGTCGCACCCCGATGCGCCAGTGGACTACCACGTGCAGCTTGGTCGTATGGGGGCTGAGCGCATGGCCCAACTTGGCCACGACCCCGCCGCTGAGCCGGTCGAGGTTGGCCCACAGGATGGCTGCCTCTGGTTTGCCGAGACGCGGCACAATGTCTGCGACCAGGCCAATGGTCTGGGGTTCCGTAGCTACTGGGAGGGCCACGGCTTGCGCATCAGCACCCTGAACGCCTACCAGCGATCCCTCGCGCTCTTTGGTCTGCCCCTCACCACGGCAAAAATCGAACTGTCGGCGAACGGTGAGCCGTTCCTTACCCAGTGGTTCGAGCGCGCCCGCTTCGAGTGGCATCCCGCTGAGTCGAACGACTATAAGGTGCTGCTGGGACTGCTCGGTAATGAACTGCGCGCCGCCCTCCCCGTGTCGGCCAGCCCCGCGCCCGCGCCCACCACCTTCGGCGTCGAGGTCAACTACGGTGCCGGTACCAAGGTCGCGGGGCGTCTGGCCGATCTGAGCGGCGGCCCTGTGCGCTACAACGGGGTGTTCTGGTCTGCTATTGAGCCGACACAGGGGCAGCGCATATGGGAGAACCAGGCCACCGCTGATAAAGACCTAGCCGCCATCAGCGCCGTCGGTGCCGCCCCGATGGTGATTGTGCGCAGCACGCCCGCGTGGGCCAGGCAGGTGCCCGGCAGCGCCTGTAGCGCGATCAAGGCCGAATCGCTCGCCGCGTTCGCCACCTTTATGGGCGACCTCGTCGCTCGCTACAGCCGACCGCCCTACAATGTACACGCCTGGGAACTCGGCAACGAACCCGATGTCGATCCCAGCCTTATTCCTGGCAATTCGCCCTTCGGTTGCTGGGGCGATCTCCAGCGGGCCGACTACGGCGGTGCCGGGTATGCTGCGATGCTTAAGGCGGCATACCCGGCGATCAAGGCGGCTGACCCCCAGGCCACGGTCGTTCTGGGCGGACTGCTGCTCTTCTGTGACCCGACCCACGCCCCCACGCTGCCTTGTCCCGCAGGCTCGTTCTTCGAGGGCGTGCTTCAGGCTGGCGGCGGCAACTTCTTTGATGTCGTGGCCTACCACGCCTACGCCTACTGGCAGCCTAAACGGGTTGATTGGGACGCCATCCCCCCCAATTGGCAGCACCGAGGCGGGTTGCTAATCGGCAAGCTTCAGTTCCTGCGCGAGATGATGACGCGCTACGGTATCGAGAAGCCGGTGTTGATGGACGAGGGCGGTCTGCTCTGCTACCACAGCGATCCGTCGTGTGGCCCCGGCGGTTTCTACGAGGATCAGGCCAACTACCTCGTGCGACTCTACGCCCGCTCCTCGGCAAACCACCTTGCGGGCGCGATCTGGTACACCCTCAACGGGCCGGGATGGCAGGAGGGTAGCCTGCTCGACGCCGCACAGCAGCCGCGCCCCGCCTTCCACACCCTCGTCTTCCTCTCACGTTTGCTCAGCGGCGCAGCGTATGTCTCCGGCGGGGTCGAGGGCGGCGTTGAACACCACACGTTCCGCCGGGGCAACAGCGACTATACGATCTATTGGACGAACGATGCGAGCAGCGTGTCAATCTCCCCCCCCGCTGGGACACGCACGATCTATACGCTATCCGGTGACTCGTCGCCCGCTGGACAGAGCCTGACTGTTGGCTTCGCGCCCGTGATTGTGGAGGGTACTGCCGGACAGTGAGGGTTCCTGGCGATAGCAATCGCCTTCGTCGTTTCGCACTAGAGCAGAAGTAACGCGGTGAGGCATCCTGTCATTCTGAGCGAAGCGAAGAATGACAGCGTTACTTCTGCTCTAGTGCGCCAGGGCATGTGCAAAGTCGTGTGGTCGCCGGACAGCCCTCACCCCCCAGCCCCCTCTCCCCGTGAGGGAGAGGGGCAGGGGGTGAGGGGGCCGGATCTGACTTTGCTCACGCCCTGTCTAGTGCGCCGTTTCCCTTGACATCCACCGGAAGGATCGGTATAATCCACAGGTGAATAGTCAGTTCTGACTATATAAGCGCGGCGTATCACAACCAACGCACAGGAGCACCCACCATGCTATCGCTCTACCTCGCCACCAAGGAGATGGTGCGCAATAAGCGGCGCTTTATCTCCGTCTTTATGATCGTCGCGCTGATCACGCTGCTTGTACTCTTTACATCGGCCCTGGGCGACGGGCTGGCGCAGGGGGCCAGCGAGTATTTCGAGCGCGTAGGCGCGGAGTTGATCGTGTATCAGCAGGATGTTGACCTCCAGCTACCGGCGAGCCGCCTCGGTCGCGCCCGGCTCAGCCAGATCCGGCGCGTCCCCGGCGTAGCGGCGGTCGGCCCGGTTGGCGTGAGCGTGGCGGCGATCATCGCTGTTGATGGCGTGGAAAGCAGTAGCCTGAATGTCTCCATGCTCGGCGTCGAGCCCCGACAGCCCGGCTCGCCCGTCGCCTTCGCAGGCACCGCGTTGAACGACAGTCGTGCCGCCGAGACCGTGATCGACCGCCACGTCTCCGAGCGGCTGCACATCCCGCTTGGCTCAACGATCACCCTCAAGGTGGTGCAGGGCATGGAGGAAAAGCACTACGACCTGCGCGTGGTGGGGTTTGCCGAGGGGCGCAAGGTGAATTTCATCCCCAGTATTTTTGTGCCTCTGCGGCGCTGGGATCAGATTAAGCCCCAGGCCACCGCTGGGGGCGGCGGGGCGGATCTGATCTTCAATATTGCGGTCGTCCAGCTTGAACACAACGCCTCGCCCGCTGATGTCGCCGCACAGATCACCACTACTGTGAGCCAGGTTGAGGTTACTGACCCGGTGACGGCCTACAAGACCACCCAGGGCTACAATGATATGATGTCAACTATTAGTATGCAGCAGGGCTTTATGCTGATGATTGTCGTGCTGATCGTCGGCAGCTTTTTCCAGATCCAAACGCTTCAGAAGGTGGCCCAGATTGGTATGCTTGAGGCGATTGGGGCGTCGAGCGGCATGGTGATCGTCACCCTGTTGTTCCAGGTCATGGTTACGTTGCTGGTTGGGCTCAGCGTCGGGGCCGCCGTGATGTGGGGTATGTCGCGGATGATGCCGCCGAGCGTCCCGATTGTCTTTAGCGGGACGAAGATCACCATCACTATCTTGTCGTTGCTCGTCTCCGGCCCGATTGCCTGTCTTGTCGCCGCACGCACTATCCTGAAGATTGAGCCGCTGCGTGCTCTGGGTCTGAGCGCGTAGAACTTGTTGTTAGACAAGGTTTCAAACCAGCTTGACAGGTTGCCGCCGAACAGCCCTCACCCCCCAGCCCCCTCTCCCTGAACGGGAGAGGGGGGGACATTCCTCACCAGGAAGGGATCTACTCCCCTTTCCCCGTGAGGGAGAGGGGCTGGGGGTGAGGGCTGCCCGGCGACAAACTGTAAAGTATCCGCGAACCTTGTCTTAGGCATGGTTCAAACCAGCTTAACAATTCAGCGACGAAACGATGACGCGGTGAGGCGCTCCGTATCGCCTCATCGCCTCATCGCCTCATCGCTGAACTGTCAAGCTGAATGTGCCCATTTTGAAACATGCCTTAGTGCGAAATCTAACAAAAAAAACCAAAGTAGAAAGTAACCAATGAGTACCCTTGAGGCCAGGGCGGTCAGCAAGATCTACGAGATGAACGGTGCCGAGATCCGCGCTGTTGATAACCTTTCGCTCCAGGTGGGCGACGGCGAGTTTGTGGCTCTGGTTGGGCCGAGTGGCTCTGGTAAGACCACGATGCTGGCGCTGCTGGCGGGCCTGCTGCTGCCCGACGCGGGCGAGGTGCTGATTAACGGGAATAGTCTGCGCACCATGAGCAAGGCGAAGCTGGCCGCGTTTCGGCTGTCGCAGATCGGCTTTACCTTTCAGTCTAATAATCTTGTGCCCTACCTCACGGTTCAGGAGAATGTTGAACTGATGCTGCGCCTGAACGGCACCTTCGATAAGAAGGGGCGCGAGCGCACGATAGATCTGCTGCGCCGTCTGGATCTGGGCGACCGACTGGGCAATCTGCCCTCGCAGCTTTCCGGCGGCCAGCAGCAGCGCGTGGCGATTGCCCGCGCTCTTGTCCACGAGCCGAGCATTGTGCTGGCCGACGAGCCTACCGCCAGCCTCGATACCGGGCGCGCCCACCAGGTTGTCAGTACCCTGGCCCGGCTGATCCACGAGCAGGGTCGGGCTGGGGTGATGGTTTCTCACGACCTGCGCATGTGTGCCTACGCCGACCGCGTCTTGCAGATGGAGGACGGGCGGCTCTCTCGTGTGTTGACTGAGCGATCCGAGATCGAGGCTCTGGCTCACGTGACGCACGCCGAAGAACACGCTGATGCGCTGGCGTGAGGTACAAATGCGCCCGATGACCAATCAGCCCTCACCCCCTGCCCCTCTCCCTAGGGACATATCTTTACCCACATCTCTGCGCATATCGTCGCCGCCGGGGGGCTAAAGCCCCCGGCTACAGTCACAAAGCCCGCCTTCGCG
>CAIRFY010000106.1 GCA_903877945.1 uncultured Oscillochloris sp.
CCCCCCAGCCCCCTCTCCCTGAGCGGGAGAGGGGGAGTCGGATGCGTCCTGCTGCGGAATCTCCCCTCTCCCCGTGAGGGAGAGGGGCAGGGGGTGAGGGCCGGAGGGTGACTTTGCATCTGCCCTGAGGTACTATGGCCCCCATGAACACAAATTCCAACCATCGCCCCGCCTGGCTCTGGTGGCTGCTGGCCGTGCTGATCACCAGCGGTGCGCTGCTGCTGCGGGTGGCCACGATCCGCCAGAGCCTGCCGTATGTCGATCATCCCGACGAACCCAACCCGATCAACTACGTGATCGACATGCTGCGCACGGGCGACCCGAACCAGCATTTCTTCCAGAAGCCCTCGCTCTTCGTCTACTTGCTGCTGAGCGCCCTGAGCGTCCACTACCACCTGGGCGTCGCCGCCGGTACCTACGGCGACCTGAACCAGACGACGATCACCACCTACCTCGTAACAACGCTACCGGGTTTTTTCATTGTAGCGCGTTGGGTTTCGGCCAGCTTCGGCGCGCTCACCGCCCTGGCCGCCTACAGCCTGGGTGAGCGCGGCTGGGGCCGGGGCGCGGGCCTGGTCGGTGCGTTGTTTGTGGCCCTGCTGCCCTACCACCTGAAATTCTCGCAGTGGGCCACCACCGACGTTACCGCTTCGTTCATGGCCTGCCTGAGCCTCGGCGCGGCGATCCTGGCTGCCCAGAGCAACCGCTGGCGGGCCTACCTGGTGGCCGGAGCCTTCGCGGGCTTCGCCGCCTCGGCCAAGTATAACGCCGGGATTGTGGCCGGGGCGCTTGTGGTGGCGGCGATCATTGGGTCGAAGTATTCGCCCTCACCCCCCAGCCCCCTTTCCCTGAGAGGGAGAGGGGGAGTCGGACTCCCCTCGCCCCTTGAGGGAGAGGGGCTGGGGGTGAGGGGCAGGGTAGGCGGTCAACTCCTGCGCCTAGTCGCCGCCGGGGCCGCCGCAGTGGTCTGCTTTGTGGTGGGAACGCCCTACTCGCTGCTGAGCTTCGGCGAGGTGAGCGGCGGGGTGCTGCGGCAGTGGGGGAACTACCGTGGGGAGAACGGGCAGTACCGGGGCGCGTGGAATATAGCTGGTTATGTCGAGTTCTTCACCTCCGAGGGGTTGAGCCCGCTGCTCTGCGTGGCCGTGTTTGTCGGGCTGATCCTGCTGGGTCGGCGTCGTCCGCGTATGCTGGCGGTGTGGCTGGGATTCGCCCTGCCCTCCCTGCTCATCCACCTCTCGCGGCCAACCCACTTTATGCAAAACATGCTGCCGCTGCTGGTCGCCTGCGCTCTGCCGGTGGGGGTCGCCGTGGTTGAGGCGGGTCGGTTAGTACAGGGATCCAAAAATCTCTATCGGGCTGTGACGCGAGGACGTGAGGACGCAAAAACGCGAGGATGCGAGGACGCGAGAACGCGGTTCGGTATGAATTTAGATACCCGGTACCTCCCGTTCTTAGGCGCTGGGGTTGGGGTTATTGTGGCGACGATCCTCCTACTGCCGGTCGCCCTTACCAGCGCGGCCTACGTGAGCCGCCAGGCCGCCGGTGATTCGCGGGTGCAGCTTATCGCGTGGATCGACCAGAACGTGCCGCCAGGGACACGCATCGCCGCCGAGCTGAAGCCGGTACCGGGCGACACCGAGCAGCGCTGGACGGACGTCCCGTTGATGGCGGCCCACGACATGGCCTGGTACCGCGCCCAGGGCTACGCCTACCTGGTACTCTCCGCGAAGCGCTGGGGCCAGCCTGAGCCGACGCCAGCCTACCTGCCTCTGATTAGCACTGGCGTACTGGTTGAATTTGGCTCAGCGCGCCGCGACGACATGCTCGGCTCGCGGCTCCTGGTGGTCGCCACCGGCCTTGCATCCGCCGATGTGCCACACCCCATCCCCGGCGAACTGCGCTTCGGCGGGGCCAGGCTGCTCGGCCTCGCCATTGGCGACCCCTCGGCAGACGGGAGGCCGCCCATGCTCGTGCCGGACGGCACCCTCAGGCCCGGCGGCGTCCTGGGCCTGCGTACCTTCTGGCAGGTCGATGCGCCCTTCGCCGACGACCTCTCCATCTTCGTCCACCTGATCGACGCCAACGGCGGGGTGCCCACCCAGCGCGACGCGCCGCCCTGGCAGGGGCGTTTCCCTACCAGCACCTGGCGGGCGGGAACGATGGTGGTGGACGCCAACGATGTCTATCTGCCGCCGGGCCTGGCCCCAGGCAGCTACCGCGTGGTGCTGGGCATGTTCAACCCGGCCACCGGCGCACGCCCCGCCGTGACCTTCAACGGTGCGCCGGTTCCCTCCGGCGAGTACGAGGTTGCCACGATCACGGTGGTGAAGTAGAACCACAAACCCTCGATAGTAATCATCACATATAGCAATCCTCTTGGGGTTGTTGTGTGGAGTCAAGGCTTTAGCCGGATAAGGCCGCCTAAAGGCTCGACTCCTTTTCATAACCAATTTAGGATTGCTATATGATTAGTTTGTAAGGAAGAAACCTACACCGTCGGCATATGCAATAACAGATTCTCCAGCACCAACTGGGGGTTGCCATTTTCACGCAGTTGCTGAGTGGCGGTACCGATTCTCCCAACAAAGGCGTGGATGACGGGAATCCGGAGACGGGCGGCCTCGTGAGCGAGATCGTCACGCCGGTCAATGTTGATCACGCTCTCGGGGCAGCCGGCGGCAACCAGCAGCACATCGCGCCACCAGCCCTGCCAGAGATCGAGCCAGGCAAAGACGACCTCTTGCTCGCCACCGCGATACTCTTTGGCGCGCTGCTCGGCCCAGCGAAAGGCGGTGCCACGATTGTGGCTATGGCCGCCCAGTTCAACCAGAGCGGACAATTGCTCCTGGCGGGCGGCGATCACCTCGGGCTGGGCGGCAGCAGCCAGCGCCCAGCCGACCCGCCCGCCGCTCCAGGCCGCCAGCAACTCGGCGTCGGTGGCGACAATGTTGCGTGCCACCAAAGCCTCGACCACCTGACGGCGGGGCAGCGGGCGCAGGCGTAGCACCCGGCAACGCGAAACAATCGTCGGCAACAGGTCGGTACTGTTCGCCACCAGGATGATCGTCGCGTAATCGGGCGGCTCCTCCAACGTCTTCAGCATCGCGTTCGAGGACTCTTCGTTGAGTCGCTCGGCATCGTGAAGGATCAGCACGCGGCGGCGACCCTCGTAGGGGCGCAGGCTGATGTCGTGCTGCCACTCACGAATGGTGGCAATCTTCAATTCCTTCTGGCGGGCGGCCTCATCGGCCTTGATCGCGGCGGCCTGCGAGGCCATCCCGGCGATCCGCACATCGGGGTGGCTGCCGCGCACGATCCGCCGACAGGCCCGACACTCCTGGCAGGGGTCGCCGATGCCACGCTCGCAGTTGAGAGCCATCGCCACATGCAGAGCCAAGGCGGCCTTGCCAAGTCCCGGTGAACCGCTGAAGATATAAGCGTGGGCGTCGCTACCAGCGAGGATGCTGCGCCGCAGTTGGTCAACCGCCCACTCGTGGCCAACGATGTTCCAGCTCATGGCTGTGGGGAGGGCCAGGGAGGGGTATCCCTCCCTGAAACCCTTACTTAAAGAGAGATTTCAAGGGAGGGGTACCCCTCCCTTGACCCTCCCAGAGGTTTTAGATCCAATACCTTTCACATAAGGAATCTGCCGCCGTTCATCCCTCACCCCCCAGCCCCCTCTCCCTGAGCGGGAGAGGGGGAGTCGGATGCGTCCTGGTGCGGAATCTCCCCTCTCCCCGTGAGGGAGAGGGGCAGGGGGTGAGGGGGCACGGTCGGCATAAATCGGCTTATGTGAAAGGTACTGGATCATGGGCCTATCTTTGCGGTCTGTACCATTATAAGGAGTTGCTGCACCTGAGTGATCTTGTCCGTCTGCCCCGCCGCCTGGAGTGCAGCGATCAGTCGTTTCGCCTCGCCGATAGCCTCGTCATAATGCTGGGTGTCGCTCAGCACGATGGTGTAGTTGCGGCTGTACTCGACATTGGCGGGCTGAAGGGCCACCGCACGTTGGTAGGGCGCTAACGCACTGGCCACGTTACCGGCTCGCGCTGACAACAGCCCGACGGCGGATTGTAGCAGGGCGGTCTGGCTGCGCATCGCCTTCGCGGCAGCGGCTTGATCAGGGCTACTTTCCAGATTCGTCAGGCGATTTTCGGTCTTCTGCGCCTCCGCAATAAAGGCGTCACGCAAGCGCCCGATCTGGTCAGGGTGCGCGGCCATAGAGTTGACGACATTCTGAATACCGCTGACCACCACCATCGGCGTGAGACCAATGGCTTTGATGTAAAAATCCGTGGCCGTGGCCACGTCGCCGCCACGGCGCTGCTCCAGATCTGCCTGACGCAAGTACGTATCGCCATAGCGCGAGTCAAGCTCCTGGGAGCGGCGCAACAACTCGGCGGCCTGTCCGTACTGCGCCTGGGCCTGTGTGCTATCGCCGGTGGCCTTCGTGTAGTCACCAAGAGTCGCCATCACGCCCGCCCGCTCATTGATCAGGGTGACATCGTTCGGAGCGATGGGTGCCACTTTTTCGTACCAACTGATCGCCAGCCGCAGCCGCTCGGGGTCACGGGTAATGCCATACCAGTAGTTATTGAGTCGGCCCAAGTTGGCAAAGTGATCCTTGTTCAGCGGGTTGAGTTCGTGAGCCTTGAGCAGCACCGCCTCGGCGTAGCTCATCATGCTCAGGGGCGAACTGCGCTGGATGAATCCAGCTACGGCATTCTGATCGCTCAGATTGATCAGGTTCAGCACATTCGCGTTGCGGTCGGGCTGCCCAATGGGCTTATTGTTGGCACGCAGGGCGTCGCCCGTGGTCATCAGGGCGCGACCAAGGCTGAGGTAGTAAAAGTCTTCGCCGGGACTGCTGCGCACGGTGCCAATATAGTCATCGAGGACGGTCACGAGTTGGTTCAGATCAAGCCCAGCCCGATCATTGATACCCTGCGCCTCCTGGAAGCGCATATCAGCGTAGACGGGGGCGATATTGACGGCCCATGTGAACCAGAGGGCCACCAGAAGCAGTGCGGCGTAGGCGATGATCGCCGGGGCGTGGCTTTCGCCACGGGTGGCAGGTCGTAAGGTTCCCCGCCCGCGCCCGGAGGTACTTCGGGCACCGGCACCCCGCTGTCCGCCCGAGGCAGTCTGGCGCCTGCGCTCGGTAGCGGGAGCCTCCTCCTCAGCCTCAGGCGCGGGGCGCAGGCTCAGGCGGTAGTGCCCATCGAGTGCGCCGCCCGCCACCGTGATCGCCATCGCGACCCAGAGCAGCATCAGGGTCGCCACAATCGGAATGCCGGTAATACCTTCAACCACATGGCTCGCCACGAGACTAATACTAGCGATAAACAGAACCTGCCAACGCCAATCCTGGCTACGCAGCATGAGCCGGGTGGCAAATACGAAGAAGCTGATCAGCAGGAAGAGGTAACTGGCGAGCCCAAGCACCCCCTTCGTCACCAGTTCATCAAGGATGGCCTGATGCGAGCGGTCAGGCGACGCACCACGAGCCTCAACATTCGAGAGCGAGGGCGGGAAGAACGGGTTGAAGGCGACAAACATGCTTTCTGGCCCCCAGCCGATCAGGGTGCGCAGCGGGTTGGAGGTAATCAGGCCGATTGACCCGCCGCCGTGGGCGTCACCGGCCCAGATCAGGCGACGAACCAGGCCGGTGCCGCTATCAACCTCGGTGAGCGTACCCAAGCGCCCGAGGTAGGGCACCTCGCGCAACTGCACGAAGATCGGCGCGTTTGAGAAGTTGAAGGCCGCCAGAAAGAGTGCGGCCAACACCGTAATGCCAACCCAGATGATCAGGAGGGCACGCAGCCGTCCGGCGAGTTGGGACGCGCCGCCCGCCCGCACGCGGCGCATAATCGCCCACAACAACAGCGTGAAGAAGATAAACAGACCCGCGCCCAGGCCAAGGAAGGGGCCACGACTCTGGGTGAAGACCGTTGCCACGATAATGAGCAGGGCTGCGGCACCGCTGACGGTCGCGCTAATGCCGACACTCAGCCGCGAGGGCTGCGCCGAACGGGCTGGCAGGAAGAAGGCAACCCCATAGCCGACCACGCCACAGCCGACGCTGACACCCAGCCAGATCCACCAGTCTGCTGCGTTGGGGGCGTCCTTAGCGAGGGCCGACACCTGAACCCCGGAAGCGGCACTGAGGGCAAACTGCACGCCGAAGAGCAGCAGGTAGCCGAGGAGACAGAATCCAGGCCAGAGCGGGATCCGCCTGTTCGTGCGATCAACGTCCGTGGTCAGAATCCACCAGATGCCGGTGGCGCTGATCACCGCGCCGGGGAAGACCCACCAGTAGCGGAAGTCAACCGTCCGCACGGCGGCACCGAACTTGATCACGGCGAGCAGCAGCAGGAGGCCACAGAGCAGCAGCATGGCGCGCACGAAGGTCCACAGCCAATCGGCGCGCAGGTTTGTGCTGGGCGGGGCCGTGCGAAACTCACTCAGAGCGGCGACACACCGATAGAGGGCCAGAGGCGTCACCAGGATCAGGAAGGCGGCGACAAAGATCGAGTTACCGAGGGTTGACGCCACACGAGAAATCACATCGCCCTGCCAGGGCAGCGGGTCAATCCTTAGGTGCTGGAGCATCCCGTAGCTAGCAGCCGTCACCCCAGAGATGATCGTAATCGTGATGATCCGCTCGATCTGAACGCGGGTGCGCAGGGTGACCAGGATCAGCACAAAGAGCATGATGTACGAGAGGTTTGTGTACGTACCCTGGAGCCGCTGGTACGAACCCCAAAAGCTGGTACCCGGCACCACCGAGGTCGCCGTGGCGAACAGAAAGACCAGGGTGTAGACGAGGGTGGGCACCGCGAGGGGAATGGCGGTGATCCGTCGCCAGAGGCTCAACTCCGGGGCGGGCGGCGGGGCGGTGCTGCGGGCGGTGAACGCCTCGATGACGCGGATGAACCCCAACGTCGAGGCAATCAGCACCAGTGAGCGTAGCGTCGTGGCCTTGTCGGGTTCGAAGTGACGTGCGGTGAAGAGATTGAAGTAGATCGGCACAAGGGTGAGGGCGAGTACCCAGCACGCCTCGATGATCCGCTCACACCAGCGACTGATCGTTGACTCTCGTTGCATAGCTCACACAATGAGGGCGTGGGATCGGCTTCGCCACTCCCACAAATAATCATCAATCGTGCGGCGCAGCAGAGCCGCACGATTGATGATACGGATTTCGGAGCGGCACAGCCGCGCTACAGGGCCAGGTGCGGAGCGCGCTGCTGGAGTTTTGCGCCAGCAGCGCGGTTGATGATTTCGCGGGCATTGGCCCGGCTGTGTTCGCTGGGCGTTCCATCCAGCATTGCGGCCAGTTCATCAACCCGTTGCTCATCACCGAGCAGACGCACGGTGGTGCGGGTGCGATCACTGCTGAACTCTTTGCTAATATGGTAGTGGGCATCAGCGAAGGCGGCCACCTGGGGCAGATGGGTGATACAGATCACCTGATGGTTCGTGGTGATCGCCCAGAGCTTCTGGCCGACCACCTGGCCCGCACGACCGCCGACACCCACGTCGATCTCGTCAAAGATCAAGGTGGGCACCTCATCGACCCGCGAGAGAGTCGATTTGAGGGCCAACAGCAGGCGCGCACTCTCGCCACCCGAGGCGATGCGGGCCAAGGGCTTGAGTGGCTCGCCGGGGTTGGGCGAGATCATAAACTCGACTCGGTCGATGCCGGTCTTATCGAAGGCAACGGGAGCCACGCCGGGAACCGGCACACCAGACTTTTCCTCGGCGCGATCCATACGCACGCTGAAGCGAATAGTGGGCATAGCGAGGTCGCCCATGGCGCCCTCGATCAACTGGGCGAGCTGGTCACCAACGACGCGGCGCTGATGGGAGAGGCTCAACGCGACGCGGGCCAACTCGCCCAACTGGGCTGCCACCTGTTTCTCCAGCGCAGTGATATGCTCGGAGCTGTTGGCGAGCCGCTCGATCTCGGCCTCGGCGCGGTCGGCGCGATGTATCAACTGGGCGACATCGCCACCGTACTTGCGCTGAAGATCGCGCAATACGGTCAGTCGATCCTCGATCTGGTCGATCCGGTCACCCTCAAAATCCAGGCTGAGGCGGTAGGAGCGCAGCGATGCGGCCAGATCCTCGGCCTGATAATGCAGATCGTTGGCCTGAACAGAGAGGTGGGCCACACGTGGATCAAGGCGGGATAGCTCGTCGAGGGCACCGGCAATCTGGGCCATAGATTCAAGCACGGGGAGGAAGGCAGCGCGCCCACCATCGCGACCCTCGTAGAGCGCGGCGTAGGCATCGTTGGCTAGGCCCGTGATCCGCGCGGCGTTCTGCACGACCGACCGCTCGCGCAGCAGATCCTCCTCCTCACCGGGGCGCAGCTTCGCCGCCGCAACATCCTCAACAAGAAAGCGCAGTTCCTCAAGCCGCTCCTTACGCCGCGACTCGCTGCGCCGCAGTTCGGCCAGGTCGTCGCGGGTGCGGCGCAGGTGCCCAACCAGTTCGGCCACCTGCTCACGCAAAGGCAACAACTCGCCGAAGCGGTCGAGCATGTCCAGATGGGTGCGTGGGTTAAAGAGCGAGAGTCCCTCGTGCTGACCGTGGATATCGATGAGGCGTCCGCCCACCTCGCGCAGCACGCTGGTGGAGACGGCCCGCCCGTTAATGCGGGCCACACTGCGCCCGCTCTCGGCGCTGATCTCGCGAGCCAGGATCACCTGGCCATCATCCTCGTCGTACAGGCCGTATTCCTGGAGCAACGGCAGCACCGGGGCGCTGTCGTCAAGGCTAAAAACGCCCTCAATGCGGGCGCGGCTACAGCCCGCTCGCACAAAAGTAACGTCGGCCTTCTCGCCGCGTAGGGTGCCCAGAGCGTCGATGATAATCGATTTACCGGCCCCCGTCTCGCCCGTAAGGACGTTGAATCCCCCTTCCAGGCGCAGATGTAGCCGATCAATGATCGCAAAATCGCGGATCTGGAGTTCAAGCAGCATAGCGTAGAGAGGGCGCACATCTGAGCGAAAAAATACACCATCCGCATTGTACCACACACCCAGCCCGCTACGGAGATCCGTCTTTTGGCCGATGGTTTAGAGAGCATTCACTTGTTACACTATTCACACAGTCCGGCGTTGGTTGCGATAGACACGCAGGGCTAGGTTTCCGTAACTCCCCACTGTCGCTCTCCCTAAACACCCCCAGCGGCTGCCGAGAGGCAGCCGTTTCCGCATGTACGGAAGTTGTTGTATCCACACGGGTGTGCTATAATTACCCACGCAATGCCTATGCAGACACAGTCTCACCCAACAGCAGGGAGCGCAGCGGGAATACGTCGATTCCGCTGGCGAGAGCAGGTGGTTCTCCCACTCGGCCTATTCGTCGTCGCCCTGATTCTCCGTGTCTGGCTTGTTGGTGGTAGCCTTCCTTATGTTGAACACGTAGATGAACCCGCCGTGCTAGAGGTGGCGATCCGCATGGTGCGCGACGGTGACGTCAACCCGCATATCTTCCGCTACCCCTCACTCTACTACGACCTGTTGGCCGCCACCACCAAACTGCATGTCTGGTGGGGCATCGCCGCTGGACTGTACCACTCCGACCAAGACATTCCCTTTAAAAACTACGGTGTCACCAGCGTGCCTGCGCTGTATGTCTGGGGCCGCACCCTGACAGCGATCATGGGGGCGGCCAGTGTCCCCGCCATCCTTGTCCTTGGTCAACGCATGTTTGGCCGACGAGTCGGCTTATTGGCCGCTGTCACCCTCATGATGATGGCTTTCCACGTGACTCACAGCCACTACATCACGGTGGATGCATCGACCAGTCTGTGGGTCATTCTCACCATCCTCGGCGCGTGGACGATTGCGACCAACGGGAGTTGGCGCAGCTATCTGCTGGCTGGCGCGGCTCTGGGCCTGGCCGCAGGCACGAAGTACAATGCGGGCGCGGTCGTCCCTGCAATCGTGTTGGCTCACGCCATCCACTGGCGACGCACGAGCCTCGGGCGACCGTTTCTGCGGCTGGTGTCCAGCGGCACGGTGGCGATCCTGGCCTTCCTAGCGACCACGCCTTACGCCCTGCTCGATATGCAGACCTTCCTGGGCGACCTACGATTTAATGCGATACACTACGCCAGCGGCAGTCATGGCGATTTTACAGGCACATGGCCGCTTGGCGAGTACGCCTACTTCTACTGGGACAAGGGGCTGCTGCCTACAGGCTGTCTGCTGCTGCTGGCCGGGCTGCCCGTCCTGGCCCGCCGTCGCCCCGCGCAGGTCGGCGTGCTGCTGCTCGCGATCATCCCCATGCAGATCATGCTGCTCTCCTACGCCGTACACTTCACCCGTAACCTGCTGCCCATTCTGCCTCTGGGTATCCTGCTCGCCGCAGCCGGGGCCGTGGCCCTCACCGACGAGATGGCGCGTTGGACAGTGGGGACGACCACGCAGCACATGGCGCTGGCCGGTCTTGCGGCCGCGCTGATCGTTCCGCAGGCATACGACACCTACAAGCATCTCGACTACTGGAGTCGTCCGCATACCATGGTTGTCGCATCGGAGCGAATCAAAGAACTGCCGCAGGGCGCACGCATCGCTGCCGAGCTACCTGCGACTCTCTTCGGCAGCAAGATGACGATCTTCCCGGTTAAGCGGATTACGGAGCACAGCGTGGACTGGTATCGCACCAACGGCTACCGCTACCTGGCGGCGAACGACGACCTGCGCAACCCAGGGGACAGTGCAGCCTACGCCCAGATCCACGCCGCCGCGACGGTGGTGATCGCCTTCCCGCCGCGCCGGGTCGGGGTGCAGCCTGGGCCGAGCGGGGCGATCCTTGACCTAGGCGAACACCTTGAGCAAATGCCCTTCGTGCGCCGGGCGCTGTCGTTCGGCACCCAGATCGCACTCCTCGGCTACGAAATGACGCCCGGTGCGCCGCGCTCGCGAATCTCACCGCTAAACGGAGCCAATCAACGCGAAGTTGACTCGGGCCAGCCCGTGCAGATCAATCTCTACTGGCGTGGTCTGGCTCCGATCAGAGTAGACTATACCCTTTTCATCCACGTTACGGACTCCAAGGGCAATCGTGTCGCCCAGCGCGACCTGCCCCTGCGCAACGCGGACTATCCTAGTTCGCACTGGCGAGAAGGCGAGTTGGTGATCGACCAAGCCGACATGGCCCTGCCCGCCCTGCCCCCTGGCGACTACCACCTGATCATCGGTCTGTACGACCCGGCAAGCGGCGCGGCACTACCGACCGACATGCCGGGGCCGGAACTGCTCACGCTGCATGTGCGTTAAAGGCGATCCTATGCCCATTTCCCTGGTATGCACCGTGCGCGACGAGGCCGACACGATTGCCGCGCTGCTCGACTCGATGCTGGCCCAGACGCGCCAGCCCGATGAAATTGTCGTGAATGACTGCGGTAGCCGCGATGCCACCGCAGATATTATGTCACGTTATGTGGCGCGTGACCCGCGTGTGCGCCTGGTGAGCGGCGGTCACAACATCCCCTCGGGGCGCAACAACGCGGTGGCCCAGGCCAGGGGCGACCTCATTGCCTGCACCGACGCGGGGCTAACCCTCGACCCAGGCTGGCTCGCGGCGATCATCGCGCCCCTAGAGCGCGGCGAGGCCGATCTGGTGGGCGGGTTCTTCGCGCCCGCGCCGCGTAGTTTGTTTGAGGTGGCTCTTGGGGCAACGAACTATCGCGATGTGGGCGAGGTTGACCCGGCCACGTTCCTGCCCTTCGGCAAGTCGATGGCCTTTCGCCGGGAGCTATGGCAGCGCGTGGGAGGTTTCCCCGTATGGGCGAGCCACTGTGAGGATCTGATCTTTGACCTCGCGGCTGAGCGCGCCGGCTACCGGCGGGCCTTCACCCCGACGGCGGTTGTCCACTTCCGACCGCGCCCGTCGCTACGGGCCTTCGCCCGCCAGTACTTCCTCTACGCACGGGGCGACGGGGCGGCGGGGCTATGGGCGAAGCGGCACACGGCACGCTATATAGCCTATGCCAGCCTCGTCGGCGTACTCA
>CAIRFY010000107.1 GCA_903877945.1 uncultured Oscillochloris sp.
ACCATACAGGGTCAACGAGTCTTGACGACTACGCACGACCGATAGAACTGCGACGGTCATCATTTTACCTGCCACCCGATTGCGTGGCAGAACCGCCAATGATTTGTGCAGGTACAACACCACAGCGATGCCGTGATGGGATCATCATAGCACACTTGTATGGATTTCGCAACGTCAGCGAACGAAACAAAACGCAATGAAACGCAACAAAACTAAATGGTTCTTATGAACGCAAACGATACCGCGTCCAGCTGCGCCTCGGCGGCGAGATCCGCCTCGGTGAGCGCGGGATCAAACTGCTCGGCGGCCAGGCTGGTGCCGGAGAGTCCCAGGAAGGTCTTCGCGCCGCCCGACAGGGTCGCCACATCGACGATGCCGCGCTGGCGCAGGATGCGGTAAGCCTGGTAGCTGCGGAAGCCGACCATGCAGTAGAGCCGGATCGGCCCGCGCGCCGCCGCCGCCTGGATCTCGTCCATACGTGCGCGCAGATCGGGCAGCGGGATGTTGATCGCGTTGGCCATGTGCCAGGCCGCGTACTCCTTTGGGCTGCGCACATCGATCAGGGTGGTGCTTGGGTCAAGCTGCGCATAGTCTTCGGCATACCAAGCGACCACGTCGCCGCGCAGCAGGTTGGCCGCCACAAAACCGGCCATGTTCACCGGGTCTTTGGCCGAACCGTAGGGCGGGGCGTAGGCCAGCTCCAGATGCTCCAGGTCGTAGACGCTCATCCCGGCGCGGATGGCGGTCGCCAGCACGTCGATGCGCTTGTCCACGCCGTCGTAGCCGACAATCTGCGCGCCCAATATCTTTCCATCGTCGGGGGCGAAGAGCAGCTTGAGCTGCATCGCCTTCGATCCGGGGTAGTAACCGGCGTGGCCCGAGGGATGAATGGTGATCTTCTGGTAGGGCCGCCCGACCCGGCGCAGCGTGCGCTCGGAGGCTCCGGTCATCACGGCGGTCATGTCGAAGATCTTGACCACCGCTGTACCCTGCGTGCTGGTGTAGGCTGAGTCACGCCCGCAGATGTGGTCGGCGATGATCCGGCCCTGGCGGTTGGCTGGCCCGGCCAAGGCGATCAGCGCCGGCTGGCCGGTGACGGTGTCGGTCACCTCGACCATATCGCCCGCCGCGTAGATCGCCGGGTCGGAGCTGCGCATGTGTGCATCGACCGCGATCCCGCCGCGCGGCCCCAGCGCCAGCCCGATGGCTGTGGCCAGGCTGGAGATTGGGCGCACGCCGACTGCCAGCACCACCAGGTCGGCGGTGAGGCTGTCGCCGCTTTGCAGATCCACCGTCACCCGCCCGCCCCGATCATGGAACGCTGTCGCCGCCGTACCCAGATGCATCCCCACGCCGTGCAGGGTCATATGGTCGCGCAGATCGGTGGCCAGTTCCGGGTCAAGCAGCGGCATCACCTGCGGCTGTAGCTCGACCAGATCGACGGCCAGGCCGCGCATGCGCAGCGCCTCGGCAACCTCGACTCCGATGTAGCTGCCGCCGATCACAATTGCGGACTGGGCACCGGCATCGATCAGGGCGATGATCGCGTCCATATCGGGAATGCTGCGCAGGGTCAGCACACGCGGGTGATCGATGCCGGGCACGGGCGGGCGCAGTGGCGTGGCACCCTGGGTGAGCACCAGCACATCGTAGGGCTCGGCGTAGCGCGTCCCGCTGAGCAGATCCACGACCTGCACCAGCTTGGCGTCCCGGTCCACGCCGACCACATCTTGCTCAGTGCGTACGTCGAGGTTCATGGTGGCACGCAGGTGTTCCGGGGTGGTAACCTGGAGCGACTCGCGCTTGGGGATGACCCCACCGATGTGGTAGGGCAGGCCGCAGTTGGCGTAGGACACGTAGTGATCCCGCTCAAGGACGACGATCTCGGCCTGCTCATCGAGCCGCCGCAGCCGCGCGGCGGCTGACATCCCGGCCGCTACGCCGCCTACTATGACAATTCGCTTCATCTGAAGCTCCCTCTCTATCTATTATCATGACCCACCACAGCTCTGATGCACGCCCGGCGCTTTTGGTTACAGCCCGCCCGACGTGGATATTTGCGCCTACGTGGAGCGCCGGGAGAAGGGTGGTCAGGCTTGTGACCCGCAGATGTTACGCACATGTTTCCGCAGCAGACTCCGCGATCTGCGACTGCGCTCGTGCGGCCTCGGCGCCCTGGAGAATCTGCGCCCACGCCGCAGCGGCGCGCAGTTGGTCGGCGACTGAGGGTGCCCGGCGCGGCGGGGCGACGAGGCAGCAGATACGGCGCATCGTGGGAGCGGAGGTCGATGATTCATCGACCGGCGTGGCCGCAGGCGTGTCATCATTCATGGTCAGGACGATCCTTTCGGTGAGTTTCGACAAGGTTCAGATCCACTCGCCCTGCGCTGGGGCGCAGGGTAGCGTCAGGCTCGCGAGCAGCCGCGCCTCCAGATCTGCGGGCAGCGGCGGCGGGGCCACATCGAGGGCGTGTACGATCTGCACGATTTGGCCAAGCGTGTCCAGCATCACCCGGCAGTCTGGGCAGCCCGCCAGATGCGCCTCCAGATCTGCACACAGATCGGCTGGCAGGTCGCCGTCGAGGTAGTCGTTCAGCTGCGCGATGAGCGCGCGACAGCGTTCTAGGCTATGGTGGTGATGCGGGTTGGTCATCGTCGTCCTCCCGAGCAAATCTCAGCGTTGCCGCAGCAGCGCGGGCCACATTGGCTGCGAGATCTCCAACACCTGCTACGTTTTAGGTGATCTCAACTGGTCTGATGCGCTGGCGATGCATCCGGTTACAGTCAACGCGACGCGCCTATTCATTCCGCAGCGCCTTGATCGGGTCGAGCCGGGCGGCGCGCATGGCCGGGAAGAGGCCGAAGAAGATGCCGATGCCAGCCGAGATCGAGGTGGCCAGGATGACCGACGAGAGCGAGACGCTGGCCCGCACCGTGGGATCCTGCGAGAGGGCGTAGAGTATGGCGGTGCCGCCAAAGGAGAACAGGTAGCCCAGGCCAATCCCGAGCGCGCCGCCGGCCAGGCAGAGTACCAGCGCCTCGATCAAGAACTGCCACATGATGTCGCGGCGGCGGGCACCCACCGCCTTGCGCAGGCCGATCTCCTTGGTGCGCTGGGCCACGCTCACCAGCATAATGTTCATAATGCCGATGCCGCCCACCAGCAGCGAGATCCCGCCGATGGTGCCCAGGAAGGCGCTGAAGCCGGTGGTGATCTGCTTGAACTGCTCCGATGCCTGCTGCGGGTTCGTCACCGTAAAGTCGTTGCTCTGGTAGCTCAGGCGGTGTTCCTGGCGCAGCACCTCGGTCACCTGGCGGATGGCCACGTCGATCTCGGGCACGCTGCGCGCCTTGATGGTCATGCTCGACAGATCGATCCGCGCACTTACCTCGCTGCGGAAGAGCCGGTCACGCGCGGTGAGATAGGGCACATAGACCTGCTCGCTCGGGCTGGAGAACTGACCGACGGCACCGGCGGCGGCGCTCTGCTTGGTGGTACTCACGCCCACTACCTCGAACTGCACGCCGTTAAGGCTGATCCGCCGACCCACCGCGCTGTAGATGTCGCCGAAGAGGGTTTTGGCTACGGTATCGCCGATCACGGCCACGCGGGCGCTGGCGGCATGCTCGCCCGCGTCGAAGTAGCGCCCGGCGCCTAGCGTAGTGTCGCCGATCTGGAAGAAGTTTGGCGTCACGCCCTTGACCCCGAAGCGGTAACGCTCGCCGCCCGCGCTGACCGCGCCGCTGCGGTTCAGCTCCAGGGCCACGAACTCCACCGCCGGGGCCGCGCCCGGTCGCAGGATCGCCGCCGCGTCGGCGGCCCGCAGTTGCGGGCGCAGAGTCTCGTCGGCGTTTTTGCTGTCTACCGACGGGTTGACGTAGAACACACCGACGCCAATTTTGTTGAACTCGCGCTGAATAAAAATCTGGTAGCCGTCGCCAATGGCGAGCATGCCGACCACCGCGCCCACGCCGATGATGATGCCGAGCATGGTCAGCAGCGAGCGCAGCTTGTGGGTGAGCATGGCTTGCCAGGCGACGCGGAATGCTTCAAGGATGGACATAGGGCCTCCCGTAGATTCGCCCCGCCGGGGCGGATCTACTCCCGTAGAGACGCCCCGGCGGGGCGAATCTACTCCGTCCGCAGCGCGTCAATCGGGTTCATCCGGGCGGCGGTGAGGGCGGGGAAGAATCCGAAGGCCACGCCGATACCGGCGGCGATCCCACTGGCCAGCAATACGTTACTCAGGCTGACGGTGGCCTGGGCGCCGGTGGCCTGGAACAGCCCGACCAGGATGGCCGTGCCGGCGAGGGAGAGCAGGTAGCCCAGGCCAATCCCCGCGCCGCTGCCGATCAGGCAGAGCACCAGCGCCTCGATCAGAAACTGGAGCAGGATGTCGCTGCGGCGGGCACCCACGGCCTTGCGCAGGCCGATCTCCTTGGTGCGCTCGGTGACGCTCACCAGCATAATGTTCATAATCCCGATCCCGCCCACCAGCAGCGAGATCCCGGCCACGATGCCCAAGAAGGCGTTGAAGGCTCCGATCACCGCGCTGGCCTGCTGGGCGAATTGCTCGGGGTTGATGATCGTGAAGTCGTTGTTCTGGTAGGTCAGCCGATGTTCGCTGCGCAGCACCTCGGTCACCTGGCGCACCATTGTATCAACCTGGGTGCGATCCACCGCCTTGACGGTCATGAATGCGACGTTGACTTGGCTGCTGGTGCGGTTGCGAAACATGCGGCTGATGCCGGTCTGGTAGGGTATGAAGATCGCCTCAGCGGGGTCGGCACCGACGCTGATCTGGCCCTCTTTGCTGGCCAGGACGCCTACCACCACGAACTGCACGCCGTTGAGTCCGATGCGCTGGCCGACGGCGATCTGGCGCCCGCCGTAGAGCTTATCGGCCACGTTTTTGCCGATTACGGCCACGCGGGTCCGGCCCTGGTCGTCGGCGGAGGTGAGCAATCGCCCGGCGGCCAGGGGCTGCGGGCTGATCGTGAAGAAGGCGGGACTCACTGCGCGCACCGCGTAGGTGCTGCGCCGTCCACCGGCGATCACCTGGGCGTCGGCGCTCCACTCGACCGACACGGACAGCACCGCCGGTGCGCGACCGGGCTGCATGATCGCCGCCGCGTCGGCGCTGGTCAGGCTGGCGGTCTGTTCCACATCGATCCGGTTGGTGTCGATGAACGGCGCGACGTAGATCGTCCCGATGCCGAGTTGGTCGAACTGGCTGGTCAGGAAGCCCTGGAATCCGTTGCCCATGGCGAGCATGCCGATCACGGCACCCACGCCGATCACGATGCCGAGCATCGTCAGGGCCGCCCGCAGCTTGTTGGCGATCAGGGCGCGGAAGGATATCCGGAAGGACTCGATGATGTTCATAGGGTGCGTCGTGTAAAGGCGGCTCGCGAGCCGCCCTTACACATTCGGTGCGACGCTGGCGGCCCCGGCGAAGATCCGATTGGTCACCACCTCGTCAAAGGCCAGTGTGCCGTCGCGCACGCTGATGATGCGCTGGGCGTGCTGGGCCACATCGTGCTCGTGGGTGACGAGGATGACGGTGATGCCTTGCTCGCGGTTGAGCCGCTGGAAGATGGCCATGATCTCCTCGCCGGTGCGGGTGTCCAGGGCGCCGGTAGGCTCATCGGCCATGATAATTCGTGGTTCGTTGACCAAGGCGCGGGCGATGGCCACGCGCTGCTGCTGGCCGCCGGAGAGCTCGTTGGGCTTGTGGTTCAAGCGCTCGCCCATGCCCATCGCCTCCAGTGCCGCCCTGGCCCGCTCGCGTCGGCTGCCCCGGTTGCTGCCGTAGAGCATGGGCAACTCTACGTTGCGCAGGGCGCTGGTGCGCTGGAGCAGCATGTACTGCTGGAAGACGAAGCCGATCTTCTGGTTGCGGATCGCCGCCAACTGGTTGTCGTCTAGGTCGCCCACGTTCACCCCGTCTAGCGCATAGTCACCGCTGCTGGGCTGATCCAGGCAGCCGATGATGTTCATGAGCGTACTCTTGCCGCTGCCCGACGGCCCCATGATCGCTACCATCTCGCCCGCGCGGATGGTCAGCGAGATGCCCCGCAGGGCGTGAACCTCGACATCGCCCATCCGGTAGACTTTGGACAGGTCGCGGACGACAATCAGGTCGCTCATAGCGTACTCGCAGAAGTAAGAGTATCTATATGATGGCCGGGGCGGAGGGCGCGCTCCTGGTCGGGGCGGAGGAGGGCTGCCATCCTCCGCCCTTACGGCGGCCCGGTCGGGGTAAAGGTGCTGACAACGTCCTGGACGAGTACCTCGTCGTCGGCCTTGAGGCCGCTGAGGATCTCGACGTTTTCGCTGTTGCTCAGGCCGATGGTGACATCCTGGCGCGTGCTGGCGGGCTCGATGCTGGGGCTGCCACCGCTGACCACCGTTACCGGGGGGCGGGTGGGGTCGAAGATCAGCACGTAGCTCTTGCCGCCCTCGGTGCGGACGGCGCGGCGGGGCACAAGCAGGGCCGCGTCTTTCTGGTTGGTGATAATCGCCACCACCGCCGTCATGCCTGGGCGCACGCCGCTGCTGCCCTTGTCGAGGTTCACCGTCACCGTGTAGGTGGTGGTGCCCTGGGCGCTGCGGGTGGCCTGAGGGGCGATCCCGGCCACCGCGCCGCCGATCTCGGCGCTGGGCAGGGCGTCGAGGCTTACCTGCACGCGCTGGCCGGGCTGCACCTGGGCGATGTCCAACTCGTCGATTGGCACGTCAATGTGGAAGCTGTGTACATCCACCACGGCGATGATCGCGGTGCTGTCGGCAATCTCGCCCACGTGCATATTGATCGCGGCGATGGTGGCGGCGAAGGGTGCCGTGAGGGTGGCGAGGTCGAGGTTGCGCTGGGCCTGCTTCACGCCCACCTCGGCGCGCACCACGGTGGCCTCGCGGCTGGCCAGGGTGGCCTTGCTTGGGTCGGCGGTGAGCTTGTCGAGGCCGGCCTGGGCGATCTCGATGCTGGACTGGCTGGCGGCCAACTCGCTGGCCCGGTTGGCCCCGGTGAGTTGGGCCAACTTGGCTTGGGCACGCTGCACGGCGGCGCGGGCGTCGGCGAGATCCTCGGCCTTGGCCCCAGACAGCAGCTTGTCGCGGCTGGCGGCGGCGCTGACTAGGGCGGCCTGGTTCGTCTGGACGGTGTTGATCTCGTCCTGTCGGGCCTGCTCGTAGGCGACCTGGGCGGCCCTCAGGGCGGACTCGGCGTCGTCCACCGCGCGCAGCGCCTGGGCCTCCTGATCCTTGCGATCCTGGGGCAGATCGCCGGGCAGGCTCTCTAAACGGCGGTTAGCCCAATAGATCGTGCTGTAGGCATCCTGGGCGTTGCGCAGGGCGTTCGCCCTGGTCTCCATATCGACGTGGGCGCGATCCTTGGTCGCCGCCAAGGTAACCCGCGACTGATCGAGGGTATTCTGGGCGCGCTGCACCTGCTCGTTGGATGTGGCCAGTTCGTCGCTGGCCGGGCCGGCCTGGAGGCGGGACAGGCGAGCCTGGGCGCTGGTCAGGTCGGCGCGGGCGGCGTCGATATCGGCTTTGCTCACGCTGGTGGCGGCCTGCTGGTACTGGCTGCGGGCCTGCGCGAGGCGGGCCTGGGCCTCGGCCAGATCGGTCGCGCTGGCACCGTCCAGGAGTCCCTCATAGTCGGCCTGAGCCTGGCGCTGGTCGGCCTGGGCCTGCTCAAGCGAGAGACGCAGCCCGGCGCTGTCGATGCGGGCCAGGGGCGCACCCAGCTGCACGAGGTCGCCCGGTTGCACCAGGATTTCCGTCACCGTGCCGCTCTGCGCAAAGCGCAGCTTGGCCTCGGCGGCTGGCTCGATATTGCCAGTGGCGCTCACCGTCGAGTTGATCGTGCCGGTGCTGGGGGCCACCTTCTGCCAGCCGGTGGGCAACGTGCCCGCCGCCTCAGGCTTGGGGCGCAGGAGCAGGTAGCCGCCCCCGAGGGCTGCGACCACCAGCAGCATGACGCCGATGATCGTAACCAGGCGGCGGCGGCCACTTCGATTCTTTTTGCGGGGGGTCTCAGCGGAAGCCATTGTTCGCGCTCCTTGATCGAGGGAACAGGGAACAGGGATCATCGTATCACAGCTTCACCGTCCAAAACCAACAGAAAGCGCGGTCTGGGGCGCAGCCCTAGGAATGTTGCGCCAACCCTGGGGCTGCGCCATCCCCAAGCCCTCGCGGGAGTCGGCTGTGCTACAATGGCCTCTAATTCGTTCCAGGGCGAACGAGTAATGCGAAAGGTTAATGATCGTGAGCGATAGCGTTTACGATGTGGTGATCATCGGGTCGGGGCCGGGCGGGTACGTCGCCGCCATCCGGGCCGGGCAACTGGGCCTGCGGACGGCTATCGTCGAGCTGGGCGCCCTCGGCGGGGTCTGCCTGAACGTCGGCTGCATCCCCACCAAGTCATTGCTGCACGCCGCCGATGTACTCGACGAGATCCGCGAGGCCAAGCGATTCGGGATCAGCATCGGCGAGGTTGGCTTTGAACTGGCTGGCGCGATGAAACATAAGGACGCGGTGGTCAAGGCCAGCACCGAGGGCGTGGCCTTCCTGATGAAGAAGAATAAGGTTGAGGTTGTGGCTGGGCGCGGCGTGATCGCCGGGCGCGGCGCGGTGCGCGTCCAGCTCACGGCGGGCGGCGAGCGCACCCTCGCTGCGAAGAACATCATTGTCTCCACCGGCGGTCGCCCGCGACCCCTGCCCGGTGCCGAGTTTGACCGCCAGCGGATCCTCTCCTCCACCGACATGCTCGGCCTAAAGGAGATGCCTGGCAGCCTGCTGGCAATCGGGGCCGGTGCGATCGGGGTCGAGTTTGCCTCGATGTTCCGCACCTTCGGCTCGGAGGTGACGGTGCTGGAGGCTCTGCCCCGGATTGTGCCCAACGAGGATGAGGATGTCAGCGCCGAGCTGTCCAAGGCATTCCAGCGCCGTGGGATCAAGGCCATGGCCGGGGTGAAGATCGACGGCATCGACGCCGGTGGCGAGAAGGTGCTGGTCGCGCTGATCGATAGCGCCGGCAAGCCTAAACAGATCGCCGTCGATACCATCCTGGTCTCGATCGGCATCCTGCCAAACACCCAGGGCATCGGCCTGGAGGATGCCGGGGTGAAGCTAGATTCCCGTGGCTTTATCGAGACCGACGGCTTCCTGCGTACCAGCGCCGACGGGGTCTACGCCGTCGGCGACTGCACGGCCAACACGCCCTGGCTGGCCCACAAGGCCAGCGCCGAGGGCATCCTGGCCGTCGAACACATCGCGGGCCAGCATGTCGTGCCGATCAGCTACGGCAAGATCGCGGCCTGCACGTATTGCAGCCCCGAGATCGCCAGCATCGGCCTGAGCGAGGCCAGGGCCAAGGCGCAGGGCCACGAGGTGAAGGTGGGCAAGTTTTCCTTCTCGGCCAACGGCAAGGCCCGCGCGATCGGCCAGAACCGCTTCGGCTTCGTCAAGATCGTGGCCGAGAAGCACTACGACGAGGTGCTGGGCGTCCATATCATCGGCCCCAACGCCACCGAAATGATCGGCGAGGCTGCGGTCGCCCTCAGCCACGAGGCCACCGGGGCCAGCCTGCTCCACACCATTCACGCCCACCCCACGCTCCACGAGGTGATCGGCGAGGCCGCCCACGCACTCGTCCACGGCAGCGCGCTGCACATCTAGTGCGGAGGGGTTTCGGGGAGGGCCGCGCCCTCCCCCGCCCGCCCACCA
>CAIRFY010000108.1 GCA_903877945.1 uncultured Oscillochloris sp.
ATCGCGTCCCGTCGCATCGCGTCGCGTCCCGTCCCGTCGCGTCCCGTCGCGTCCCGTCGCATCGCGTCCCGTCCCGTCGCATCCCGTCGCGTCCCGTCGCATCGCGTCCCGTCGCGTCGCGTCCCGTCGCATCCCGTCGCGTCGCGTCGCATCGCGTCCCGTCGCATCGCGTCCCGTCGCGTCCCGTCGCATCGCGTCCCGTCGCATCGCGTCCCGTCGCGTCCCGTCGCGTCCCGTCGCGTCGCGTCGCATCCCGTCGCGTCCCGTCCCGTCGCGTCCCGTCGCGTCCCGTCGCATCGCGTCCCGTCCCGTCGCGTCCCGTCGCGTCGCGTCCCGTCGCATCGCGTCCCGTCCCGTCCCTACAATACCCGTATCGATGATCGGCGGCGGACGGCCTGGGTCTGGAGGCGGATGTGGAGGTGGCGGCGCAGCTCGGAGAGGCGCGACCGATACTCAGGCGTCCTGATCGATTCGGTCCACATGATCAGCGCGTCCTCGCCGTTATCGGTGTAGTAGCGCGGGCGGGTGCCACCCGGCTGGAAGCCATACTTCACATAGAGCCGCTGGGCAACCGTGTTCGAGACGCGCACCTCAAGCGTGAGCATCTGCGCATGGATCTCATAGGCGGCGTCGATCAGGCCATTCAGCAGCAACTCGCCCACGCCGAATCCACGGTACTGCGGGTCAGTCGCGATAGTGGTGACGTGGGCATCTTCTCCAGTGAGCCACAGCCCGCCGTAGCCAATAATCGGACAACTGTGGGTTGATCGACGAGCCGGGGGAAAAAGCGCAGCGACGATCTGGCTGAGCAGGCCGAGGTTGCGGCTCTGGGGCGCAGCGCCTTGATCTGGCGGCAGCGGCGTGGGGCTACAGCGAGCCACCAGATAGCGACAGCTCGCCCGGTTGCGAATTTCCCGCTTGTAGGTAGTGGCCGACCAGGGAGTCGTGAAGCTCTGGCTCTCGATCTGCTGCACCTCAGGGATGTCGTCCTCGGTCATTGGCTCGACGAAGTAGTACATCCTTAGGCACCCCACAGAGCAAGGGCGATCCGCCCACGTGACGTATACCTAGCGAATCTCGTCCTCACCTCATCCCCAGCCCCTCTCCCCGTGAGGGAGAGGAGCTGGGGGTGAGGGCTGGGCGGCGGCAAACGGTCAAGCTGGATTGAACCATGCCTTACTACTTAAGCGGCGTTGCCGACGTGACGTTGAAGATACTCTTGTAGGCCCCGTCCTTCCCAAACCCGCCGCCGGTCTGGAAGGTACCCGTGACCTCAACGAGGCCCCAGACAAAGCTGTTATTTGGCCCAACGTGCAGATCGACAGACTTATCAGGCGGGAAGCCCTCCATCCAGATCGGGATGCCCATCGGCTGCGGGCTGGCCCCATCTTCCTCGGTGGAGACGCCCTCGGCCAGGACGTAGATCACCGAGTTCCAGAAGTAGTAGCCCTGGACGGTGATCGTCTGACCGCTATATTTCTCGGGGGTACGTTGAAGATCAAAGAACGAAACCTTCCCACTGGCAGGGGGCGTATCCTTTATGGCGTTCTCGATCCGGTGTACCTGCTCAATCGGCTCCGCAGTGCTGACGGTAATCTGATAGGGATACGCGCCGGCCGGCCCAAACTTGCCGGAGACAAACTGGCCACGGACGCGCACAAAGCCATAGACAGCATCGCCGGGGTTATGCAGGCTGGCGGTAAGTGTGGCCGGGAAGCCCTCCAGCCAGATCGCATCGCCGAGTGGCTGAGCGTCAAGCCCATTGTCGAGGGTGCCGACGCCAATGGCCAGCACCGAGAGGCCCGGATTACCGGGACGCCAGAGGTAGGCACCATCGACCGTAATCTCTTTACCGGCGTACGTGGCGGGGTCGGCCATCACATTCTGAACGTAGAGTGATGAGCCAAGGGATCCGCCCTGCCCACCACATGTGGCAAGCAGCGGCAGCGATGTGAGCAGCAAAAGGACGATCAACAGGGATCGCCACGGGCTGCGGATCATGAGAGTCCTCCTGGAAAGCGGGCGCTGGCGGGGAATAGCCTGCGGTGGTAGAGGCAGACCACCGGCGCGAACATCCGCACAGGTATCGTGAAACCGAGGTAACGGACAACAGCAACACCGTTGTGGCACGACCATACGACACAACGACCGCGATTATACCAGATGCGATCTGAGGTAGCAACCTGAGAAATTCTTGACAGCGGTAGATGAGAACAGTATTATTAGTATACCATGGAGCTATGAAATCCATACTGGCCCAGATTAGCACAGCGGAGCGAAGCCCGAGAGGCCATCGCCCTGCGTGATGCACTTTAAAAACTTCATAGGAGGCTACCGTGATAGAGGTGTTCTGGGCCGCCTTCGGCCTTATCGTTGGTCTGGGCATGGGCGGCGGCATGGGCGTCTGGTGGGTCAACAATAGCGTAAACGCGCAGGCGCAACAGAAAGCCGCTGAGTCCCGACTGCTCTTGGAAGAGGCGCGATCCCAGCAAAAAGAGATCTTGCTTCAAGCCAAAGATGAAGCGTTACGTATTCGAAATGACGCGGAGGCGGAGATTCGTGAGTCCCGTCAGGGTGTTCAGAAGCAGGAAGAACGCCTGCAACGGAAGGAGGAGAACCTTGACCGCAAGCTCGAAGGGCTTGAGCGACGGGATCGCCAGGTACAGAACCGCGAGCGTCAGATCGAGGTGTTGCATCAAGAGGCCGAGCGCGTTAAGGGTTTACAGGTTACCGAGCTAGAGCGCATCTCCCAACTGAACCGCGAGGAGGCTCGCGAGATTATTTTGGCCCAGGTTGAACGCGAGGCCCGCGATGATGCGGCTCGCCGGATCCGTGAGATTGAGCAGAGCGCCCGCATCGAGGCGGATAAGAGCGCCCGCAAGATCATAGGGCTCGCAGTGCAGCGCTGCGCGTCTGATTATGTCGCTGAACTGACCGTTACTACTGTGAATCTCCCCAGTGAGGAGCTGAAAGGCCGGATCATTGGCCGCGAGGGCCGGAATATTCGCGCCTTCGAGCAAATCACCGGTGTCGATATCATTGTTGATGATACCCCTGAGGCCGTCACCCTCTCGTGTCACGACCCGGTACGCCGGGAGGTGGCCCGCGTGTCGCTCACGCGGCTGCTCAAAGATGGCCGCATCCACCCCACGCGCATCGAGGAGATCGTGCAGAAGACCCAGGTTGAGATTGAGCACGTGATGCGCGAGGAGGGCGAGCGGGTGGCCTATGAGGCCAATGTCCAGGGTCTGCACCCCGACCTGATCAAGCTGCTGGGGCGGCTCAAATATCGCACCAGCTACGGGCAAAACGTCCTCCAGCACTCCCTGGAGTGCGCGCTGCTGGCGGCACATATGGCCGCCGAGATCGGGGCGAATATTAACATCGCCAAAACAGCCGCCCTGCTCCACGATATCGGCAAGGCGGTTGACCACGAGGTGCAGGGGCCGCACGCCCTGATCGGTGCCGATATTGCCCGACGCCTGGGCCGGTCGCCGGCGATCGTCCACGCAATCGCCGCACATCATCACGACGAGGAACCACAAAGCGTCGAGGCATTTCTGGTGATTGCCGCCGACGCTATTTCCGGCGGGCGTCCCGGCGCTCGTCGTGAGACGCTTGACCTTTATATTAAGCGCCTTGAGGCGCTGGAGACCGTTGCAACCTCGTTCAACGGGGTGCAGCGCGCCTTTGCGGTACAGGCCGGTCGCGAGGTGCGCGTGATGGTTCAGCCTGATCAGATCGATGATCTCGCCAGCATCCATCTGGCTCGCGATGTGGCGAAGAAGATCGAAGAGAGCTTGCAGTACCCCGGCCAAATCAAGGTGACCATTATTCGAGAGACACGGGCCGTTGACTTTGCGCGCTAACTAGTAAATAATGGAGGCTCGTGGTTATGACACGCCACGGGCCTTTCCTATCGGCAGAGTCTTATTCACCAGCACAAGTCGCCCCTAACTGCCGAGGGCGATGTTTTACGGGCTGTGGTACAATTTGCGGATAGCACTTACGCGTTTTACCACACCCCCACGAGAGGAGGGCTACGCCTTATGAGCCTAGAAACCTCATCTAATGAACAGAGCCCCGTGTCAACACGTCACGACCCCCAGGAGGCACATATGACTAACGCCCAGTCGCTCCCCATCGCCCGCGCTGTGGGAGCCAGCGCCCCTCACGCTCAAGGAATGCAGCGATCTGCAGAGGTGCTCAAGGTGTCCACACGCTCGCGGCCCAGCGCTGTGGCCGGCGCAATTGCCGGTGTGATCCGCGAGAGCGGCGCAGCCGAGGTGCAGTCGATTGGGGCTGGCGCAACAAACCAGGCAATTAAGGCCGTCGCGATCGCACGCAGCTATCTCAGCGAGGAAGGGATTGATATTGTCTGCATCCCTGCCTTCATCGATGTGGCTATCGATGATGAGGAACGTACCGCGATCCGCTTGCTGATCGAGCGACGGTAGCCTCGCTATACGTTGCAACAGAAAGCCCTTGCCAGTGCCTGGCAGGGGCTTTTTTGTTGTCTCCGCCGCAGCGGTATGCTACTGTTCCTATATCTAGGTACACATCCGTAAGACATGGTTCAGAACAACTTTACAGTGTGGCGGAGACGCGAGGATGCGAGGATGCGATGCTAGCGCCTCGTCGCATCCTCGCCTCATCGCCACACTGTAAAGCGGAGACGCGAGGAGGCGAGG
>CAIRFY010000109.1 GCA_903877945.1 uncultured Oscillochloris sp.
ACCCCCAGCCCCTAAACCCTCAAGGGGAGTGGGGAGTACATCCCTTCCTGATGCGGAATGCCCCCCCTCTCCCGCTCAGGGAGAGGGGGCTGGGGGGTGAGGGTCGTGCGAGACTGTTGAATCGAAACGGTACTCCTGACTCGCAGGTGAGTCCGGTGTTGGCCACGTTCCCTGGCGCTCACTACTTCGATCCTGCGCGCCAGGTGAACCCAAAGTGGTAGTACTGATCGGCGTCAGGATGCCCCTTAAAGTAGCGCTCTTCCTTGACGATCTCGATGGTTGTGCCTGCCCGCCTGACCATACAGATGGCACAGAAGGTCAAGTGCGGATCGGGGCTGTTCAGACGAATGAAGATCTCGTTACCTGTCTGCTCACGGATTGTCATGCGCCCGTTCACCGAGGTAAAATCCCTGGAACCCTCATAAATGAGGGCGAAAACCATAACGGCGTCAATTAGATCCGGGCGGTAGATAAAGAGGTTCTCGCCATCTGCGGCGGCACCGGTGCGATCATCCTTATCGAGAAAAATAAAGGGCGGACTATCCCTGGCACCAAAAACACCGCCAATCGGCTGGATAACCCCTTGGCTCCCGTCTTTAAGGCGGTACATACAGCCCAGATCCAAGTCGGGTGCCGCCCCTCCTCCGCCAAGGCCCAAGAATCCATGCTTGTTGGCGTTTGGATTGTCCCAGTTGAGATTAAAGTGGAGTGGCTGAAGGCCACCGCCCTTGCGGAGGTCAACCGCTTTTTTGTCGCCCTTCTTCTCAAGCGTCACTTTTGAGATCGTGACGCCGGGGGAAGGCGCAGGTGCGGGCGCAGGCGTGGGTCGCGCAGGTGGGGGTGGGGGTGACGACGTGGGCCGCGCCGGTGCGGGCGCAGGCTGCGCGGCAATCTCCTCGCCACCAAAATGCTGGAGCAGCGCTTTTAAGCCTCCGTTAAAACCTTGCCCAACGGCACCAAAGCGCCACATATCCTTGAAATAGAACTCACCAATGATGATCGCCCGCTCGTCGTTGAAGTCAGAGCCGGTAAAATGGTAGCGTGCAACCTCTGCGTTATTCACGAGGAGGCGCACATAACCCTGTGAAATCTGTGCCATCGTGCCTGCCCCGTCGATTGTGGCCGTCAAGACGAGCCTGCGCACAGTTCCCGGCAACCCGGCAAGATTAATGCGGAATCGTTCCTGGTCGCCATCACGCGCTCCCAGTGCCGCTAATGATCCGCAGGGTGATTCCTTCTGATTGTAGAAGATAAAATAGCGATCATCAGACAATCTGCCGTTGCTATCCAGTCCGAAACAGCTTATATCGACCACGTGCGGGCTGGTAAAGCTCACGCTGAGACCAACGTCGAACTGTGTAGCGGACGTAATATCAGCGAGTTTCGCTTTCTGACCCTTGACGATCTCACGCATGTGACGATCTCCCTCGTGCTATAGAGCGTATCAGGGATCGCCCCACGGCGTTCCCTGATACTGCCATCGTCCATCCGCTGTCGTCATCGTCAACCGATATTCACACCGTAGGCACGGGCCAGTGGCCCCAACCCGCCGTTGTAACCCTGGCCGACCGCACGGAACTTCCACTCGTTGTTGTTGCGGTAGATCTCACCGAAGACCATCGCGGTCTCGGTGCTCGCTTCCTCCGAGAGATCGTAGCGTGCGACCTCCTGCCCAGTCTCGCCGTTGACGATGCGAATAAACGCACCACTGACCTGACCAAAATTCTGCCTGCGGGCTTCCGCCTCGTGGATCGTCACCGTCACCGCCAACTTACCAATCTCAGCCGACACCTTGGCCAGATCGACCAAGATCTGCTCATCATCGCCCTCGCCGGCCCCCGTGCGATTATCCCCGCTATGGGTTACTGCGCCTTCTGCCGAGCGCGGGTTGTTGTAGAAGATGAAGTCGCTGTCGCTACGCACCTTCCCGTCGGCCTTGAGCTGGAACAGGCTGGCGTCCAGATCGAATTCAGCACCATCGGTGCCGCGTGCGTCCCAGCCCAACCCAACTACAATCTTCGTCAGTCCCGGCGCAACCTTTTCCAGCGATACGTTGCCGCCCTTTGAAAGCGAAACGCCCATGATTGTTCCTCCTGTTATCGTACGTCTTGGCTACTCCAGACCAAACTGCTTAATCAGTGCGCCCAACCCGCCGCTGTAGCCTTGACCGACCGCACGGAACTTCCAGTCGGCGTTGTTGCGGTAGATCTCGCCAAAGACCATCGCGGTCTCGGTGCTGGCGTCTTCTGAGAGGTCGTAGCGGGCAAGTTCCTCGTTACTCTCGCCGTTGAGTACCCGAATAAACGCCGCGCTGACCTGACCAAAACTCTGCCTGCGGGCATCCGCCTCGTGGATGGTCACAGCAACGGTCAATCTGACAATCTCAGCAGGCACTTTGGCCAGATCGACCAAGATCTGCTCGTCATCGCCCTCACCGGCCCCCGTGCGGTTGTCGCCCGTATGCACAATCGCCTCTTCTACAGAGCGCGGGTTATTGTAGAAGATGAAATCGGCCTCGCTGCGAACCTTCCCATCGGCCGTGAGCTCGAACAGGCTGGCGTCCAGATCGAAATCAGTCCCATCGGTGCTGCGTGCGTCCCAACCCAACCCGACCACGATCTTCGTCAGTCCCGGCGCGACCTTTTCCAGCGATACGTTGCCACCCTTGGAAAGTGAAACACTCATGACCGTTCCTCCTGTTGTGCTACGTCTCGGCGACCCCGAGTAGGTTATGTACGGCATCGGGTGCCAATAAAACCCGACGCCTGAGGTGAAAATAGCCGATAACCGATAGCCGATAGCCGATAGCCGGGCATCAGCGGCCATTTTCATCTGGTGTTGTGCGCGAATCGCATGGTTGTCTGAGGTGATCCAAAACCCATGCCAACATATCTGCGGTGGCCTGATGTGAGCATAATGCGGAGCAGTACCCTGACTTTGCCGCAACGATTGCTCTGACTTCGGGTTCTGCCGTGCGGAGCGTCACCGCATAAGTACTTGCAGCTAACAGCGAGAGATCATTCAGTCCATTGCCCAGCGCAAAAAGTGGCTCAATGGTGATGGCGCGCAGCCCCACCATTTTATCTGGTTCTGTAGGACACACAAAGAATTTGTGTCCTTCTTCATGGATCGTCCCCTGAAGGTGGGTGATGTCGAGTGCTTGCTGGAGTACGTCCCGTGGTTTTGCGAGATCTGGCGGGGGAATAACCCCCAAACACTGCTCATACCCCGGCAACTGACGCCAGGCACCCAGCAGGCTGTTCAGCGGAAGCCAGGGCGATACCCGATCAGATACGTTGCTTAGTGAATGCCGCGCAACTAGGCCGTGTTCCATGACAAAACCAGCATAGCCGACGCCCGCTGTCTGCGCAACCAAGCGCTGGACGCTTTGCGCATTCCGCCCGGTTGCGATCACGATGGGCAGATAGGCGCTAATGGCGTGTAAATAGTCGAACGCCACCCGACTCATGTAACTACAGCCCGACTGCCCCCGTACCTCGATTGCTTCTGGCTCGGTGTGAAGGAGGGTTCCATCAAGATCGACGACAACCGCTTGTCGGAGAACAGTGTCGTTCATGTTGTCAACTCACACGCGACACATGTCTGATAATCGTCTAACCACCCGGCGTCAAAGATACTGGGAACTGCCCGCCACTCAGCCAACTCCAAGAGCAAACGGTAGTGTTCGTATGCCTCATGCCTACTTGTCGCAAAATGGATGGTCGTCGGATGTGCGTTAATCAAAGCTCGACATACTTCGTTGCTATGAACGCGCAGATTCGTAGGTGTGAAGAAGCGATCACCGGGTGGGAGCGGTTGTGAGATGGTACTCGGGCATGCAGCCTGCCACGTGTGGATCATCTGGGGGCGCGTGTACCGCTCAGGAAAGAGGTACGCGCTGAAACGCTGTTGGTCGTTGCGATAAAACGTCCGCGAAAAGCCCAGTGTTGCAGGCCCGGTAAAACATGCACTTGGGCAGAAGATATCCTCCCGGCTGCCCGCAACGTCTGCCCAACCCCACGGATCGATAAGGACGGCGAGGGGCGCATCCGCCCGTTGGGCTATTTCTCGGGCAACACCGCCCCGGCCCGTCCAGCCATCAACAAAGATCAAACGGCGATCAGGATAGGTCTGCTTCAGGTGCGTGATCGCAACGCGGTCAACCCCTAAACCGCAAAATAACGAGGTTGCAATCGCGGTCGTTCCCGGTAACAGGCGCGTCAGCCAATCGGCGATGGGGACACCGGCACGCAAAATAGCGACGAAGACGATGTGCTGGTCATCTGGGTAGCGCGTGGCAATGCCAGCCGCCAGGGCTGCCGCCGCTGTCTGCAACAGCGGATGCGGAAATCCTTGCTCGACCAGATCCCAGAAACTGTCAGGAAGTTGTGGCTCGGGGGAGGGGATAGACCAGAAGGTTGTGCTGCCATCATAGGCTTTGGAGCGCGGTCGAAAGTGACCCGTATCGTGGTACGGATCAATCTCTTCCAGAAAATGGGCATAGACGGGCTGATCCCAGAGATTTTTTCTCCCCACCGCGTGCAATCCGTCCATCGTCATCTCTATCCTATAGCAATCCTATCCCCGTTGTGAAAATGGAGTCAAGGCTTCAGCCGGCTAAAGCCTTGACTCCCCTTCACGACTCCAAGAGGATTGCTATACATATGGAATGATCGTCGTGACATCATAACCTTTTTCTGTGAGCATTGCATGCAACAGAGTGGTTGAACTCGTATCTATCGGGTCAGCGAGGATCGTCAGCGGCACATCCGCATTACTCAGGTTGTAAAGGTAAAAGTGGGGTTCGATATGCAGACAATCAAAGATAGCCTTGTTGTCTATCCGCCACGGGCTGCGCGTGACATGGTGTAATGTGAGCCCTGGGTTATCCTGGATCATACGTACAGCCAGATCCATTGCTTCCCCAATCACGAGCATACTCCCACTCAACGGTTGGTCGTTCTGGAATGAAGGTTCGCGCTGTACCTGGAGCGCGGGTCGAAGACACCTCAGGTGCCAGGCATCAGCACTCTTGGGGGGGGCGGTGACAATGGACAAAGGGGAGTCCGCTGGGCAGATCTCGGGCACGCACGGATCGGCATGAGGCACAAGATTGGCGGGGCGAAAGACATAATGCAGCGAAAGCCAAATGTGGGCTGATTCCAATGATTCCCGAAACCAGCGTTGCTGCTGCGGCGTCCGTATGTCGGCGAGGGCAAAGATGCGAACCTTGCGGGCACCCAGCGCCTCAGTCAACATCTGTGCAACCTGCAAAATCGTCCGGCCTGTGGTGATCTCATCTTCGACAATCCATATCTCTTCGATATGCACATCGGGAAGGGGCAGAATGTGATGGGGAGCATGGGAGTGGAGTTCCATTACCTGAACCCCGGAAGCAGGACGGCGTGTTGAGCACATCCAGAAGGTGTCGATGCCAAGGCTTTGGGCTTCCTGATGCATCAACGATGAGAGGATGACCCCCGACTCGACCATCCCGACGACGAGTACCGGGCCGGTGATCCGGCTGCCACGCATCGACCGCTCGATCATCCCGCGCAGCACATGCCTGCACTCACTCAGCTCGGTGCGCGTCACCGCACCAAGCTTAGCAAGGCAATTAAAACTGATCGCGGTCTTGCGCAGCGGATTATTGAGGCGCTCCAAATGGTAGAGTTGAATGGGCATAAGAAGAAGTATTCAGTCCTTTCACTCTAATACCCACACTTGGGCATGGTTCAAACCAGCGTGACAATTCAGCGACGAAACGATGACGCGGTGAGGCGCTCCGTATCGCCTCATCGCCTCATCGCCTCATCGCCTCATCGCAAGACTGTAAAGCTGAATGTGCCCATTTTGAAACATGCCTTAGCGCGATGAGCGGGTACGCGTGATCGGCGACCGCGAGTTGCCGAAAAAATCAAACTGCCACCACTCTTTATGCATGAGGCGACGGAGCGAATCGGCGCGATGCTGCTTGTCGGCGGCCACAGGCTGGGAGATGGCATGCTGAGGTTTGGCAGCATTAGCGCTGCCCGTGTCAGTCAATCCGAAAGCTGCCCACCCGGCGGCGGTGGCTGTCACGGCGGCAGTGGCGATAGCGGTGTTGGCTGTCGTGACTAGGAAGCGTCGGTTCGGGTTTCGGCGGGACATGAAGTACTCCTCGTCGTAAGATTTAGGTTGGCTTCAGGAGCGTCGTCACACAGGGCGTGCGATCAGGCGACCACACGCTTGGCCGGGCGCGTACTCACCTGGATACGGTGGATGGTCAGCGCCCCCAGGCTAATACCGCTGGCCGCGTAGAACAACTGCGCCCAGATCGAGCCGCTGTCGCTACCGCTCCAGATGCCGTGGGCCAGGGCCAGGGCGAAGATACCAAAGCTGAGGTAGTGGATCACCCGCCAGGCTCGCCCGCCGATCCAGGGCCGCAGATAAAAACTGAACACGACCGAGATCATTAGGTAGAAGGCCATCTGCCCCAGGCCGACCCAGAAGGGCTGATAGTCCGTACTCGCAAACGGCAGGAAGATCTGGATCAAACCAAAGCCGATGTACTGGTCGCCTAGCAGGCTCAGCGCGTGGATAGCTCCAAAGACCAGACCAAGGATACTTGCATACTCGTGTATATCGGATACAGTGGGGCCACCGGGCCAAGCCCGGGCCATACGATTGGTGATCGTCAGTCCCAGCGCCATTGTCCACCAGAGTAGCCCGTAAGACACAAAGGCGCTGGCCCGTGTCAGATACCAGAAGGATTTCTGGCCCAGCAGGGCCGCGTTCAGGCTTGTCCCCACATCGGGGAAAATAAAGGCCAGCACGAGGGCGCTGCCCAGCATGAGGACAAGGGCCAGTAGTGATACGAGTACCGGCATGGCTACCCCTGCAACCCTGGTGATGTCGCTGTCGGTGTCCACCTGACGCTGGGTGGGCGCTGTCGCTGTCGGCTCAGGGTCACGTGGGGAGAGCGTTGTCATGTTTCAGCGTTCCTCATCACATAGCACGGATTTGGGAGTACCGTCGTGCAGGGGGTAACTCTGAACCCCATCATAACCTAGAAATCTTTAGAAATTCTATAAATTACATAAATCTTAGATAAGTTTTTTTGTCAGCAACACACCCACCCCACGCCCGTGCTACAATGCGCGGCGCATCATAAGGCAATAGGCAGTAGAGGAACGCTATGAACATCCGCTTCATCCCCGTACCCTTCGCCGAGATTGCCGACGCACTCCGGCTCCACGTTGTCGGTCTCTCCTCGCCGATTGACTCCTTCCTGGAGGAGCATATCCTGGCCTCGCGCCACTACTGCATCGAGATCGACGGAGCGGCGGCGGGACGTTGCGCAATCCACGGCGAGAGCCTGATTACCCAGTTTGCCCTGGACGTTGCCCACCGGCGCTACGGGCAGGCCGCCTTCCAAGGGGTGCGACGGCTAGAGAGTGTCCAGGCCGCCTTCGTGCCCACCTGCGACGAGTTCTTTCTGTCACACGCCATCGACGACTGCCGACAGATCGACCGCCAGGCATATTTTTTCCAGGCTCTACCCGACATACCTGCGCCGGGGGAAGATGTCCGCGTGCGCCATGCGGAGCCGGACGACCTACCAACCATCCGCGCTGGCTCGGGTAGTTTCTTCGATCCTCTTGAGACGAGCTTAGACTCGGGTGATCTGTACATCGCCGAGCGCGCGGGAGCCTGTGTGGGCTTCGGTATTGTAGATCGCAGCACGCTCTACGCGGATGTCGCCAGCATCGGGATGTACACCGTAGAGTGGGCGCGCCATACCGGCGTGGGCACCGCCACCATCCGGGTGCTGATTACCGAGTGCCGACGGGCCGGGGTGCGACCAATCGCCGGGTGCTGGTACTACAACCACCGCTCTAAGCAGACCCTTGAGGCGGCGGGGATGTTCAGCCACACGCGACTCCTAAGGGTAAACTATTGAGGGGTTGAGGGAGGATAAATCCCCCCTCAACCCCTCACCATCGCCCACGCCACCCTTGCCCTTGCGGGATACGCTACTTCGTCTCGCGGTAGGAGACGTGCCGACGCACAATCGGGTCGTACTTTTTTAGCTCAAGACGGCTCGGGTCGTTGCGGCGATTCTTCATGGTGGTGTAGGTGTGGCCGCTCTCGGAGCTTTTCAGCCTGATCACGATGCGGTTACCTTTTTTGCTGGCCATATGATATGCCCTCTAGACTATCGCGTCAAAATTGCGCCCGCAGGCGCACTGGGGCCATTGTAGCATAGGCCACCCGATCCGACAAGTGGCCCTAGTTTTGGTAGGGCTACGTCGAAGTTGTGTGATCGCCGCTCAGTCCTCACCCCCCAGCCCCCTCTCCCTAAACGGGAGAGGGGGAGTTGGACGCATCCTGTTGCGGAATCTCCCCTCTCCCCGTGAGGGCATATCTTTACCCACATCTCTGCGACTATTGAGGGATTCACCCATCGGAGCGGGCGACTGAAGTCGCGCCACAGGAGCCTACGGCTGGTCGCCCGCCTGCGCG
>CAIRFY010000110.1 GCA_903877945.1 uncultured Oscillochloris sp.
ACGCAGGGGATGATGACCGAGACGGTGCATCGGATCGTCATCGCTCCCATCCCTTCCCTTCAAAGAACTGCCCCGCAACGCAGGGGATGATGACCCGGAGGCATAGCCGATAGGCCGATAGCCGATAGCCGATAGGCTTCACAGGGGAAGATGATTCGATCCGATGGACGGCTATCGGCTATCGGCTATCGGTCTATCGGCTATGTTCAAAGAACTGCCCCGCAACGCAGGGGATGATGACGCGGAATGAGATCGCCTCAGCAGGCGAATCTACGGCAATCTATAGCGGGGCGGGGGAGGTAAGGGGTACCGATGCGCTCAGCCCCGTTGGAGCCGACGTTGGAGGATCTGATCGAGCGCCTGGGCGAAGCGCTGGCGGTCGGCGGGGCCGTAGGTTGTCGGGCCACCCGTCGCTACCCCGGCCCAGCGCAGTTCCTCCATCAGGTCGCGCACCGCCAGTCGCTCGCCCACCGTCTCGGCGGTATACACCTCGCCACGCGGGTCGAGCGCGACGGCACCGTGCGCCACGACCTGCGCCGCCAGCGGGATGTCGGCGGTGATCACGAGGTCGCCGGGGGCCACGTGCTGCACGATATGGCCGTCGGCAACATCACTTCCCTTGGGCACCTGCGTCATCGTGATCAGCGGCGAGTCTGGCAGCGCGAGCAGGCGGTTGGCTACGAGGCAGACCGGCAAACTCAGGCGGGCCGAGGCGCGAAAGACCAGATCCTTCACGGCCTTCGGGCATGCGTCGGCGTCAATCCAGATCTTCACGGCAGTTCCTTACGCGCCACCAATAGCTGTGGCGGTGAGACGTCTTGCGGAATCTCCCCTCTCCCCGTGAGGGAGAGGGGCAGGGGGTGAGGGCTGATCGTTTGAAAAGTATTGTGTCTAGAAGAAGATCTTGGCCAGTGTGAGGATGCCCTGGCTCCAGGGGACGCGGTGGGATACCCCGGTGGAGCCCTTGAAGTCGGCTTCGTGGGCCACGTACCACTGGTAGTTGCGGATCAGGGCGTCTTTGTTGGAGTACTTCGGCGCGAAGCCTAGGATGCGCTCGGCCTTCTCCACCGAGACGAAGGAATCTTCGGTAATGGTGCCGTAGGCCCACTTGTAGACCGGGGAGAGTTTGAGCGCTGAGAGTACTGTCAGGGCGAGTACCATAGGTGCCGAGGGAAAGGAGATAATCTTCTTGCCCTTGCCAGCGTAGGTGAGTACGGACTGAAAATCCTCTTTGATCGTCGTGAAGACCTTGGCCCCGATGTTGAAGGTGTCGTTGACCTTCTCACGATCCAGCGTAGCGCAGCGGTAAATCGCCTCGCAGAGATCCTCGACATCGAGCAACTGGTAGCGGTTCTTGCCGTTGCCGGGAAGCGGGAAGTGCTTGCCGTCCTTGGCCCAGTCGTAGAGCAGGGCGAAGATGCCCAGGCGTTCGGGGCCAATGAACGACTTGGGCCGCACGATGCTAACGCAGAGCCCCCGTGTGCGATAGTCGGCGCAGATCTGCTCGGCGCGCACCTTGGCCTCGCCGTAAGGACCAACCCCGTCGAGCTTGTCGCCCTCGACGAGGGGGTGGTGGTCGGGGATGCCGTAGACCGCCGTGGAGGAGACGTGGATAAACCGCTCGACCTTATGCTCCAGGGCCGACTGGAGCACGTTGCGGGTGCCGTCGATGTCGGTGGAGAAGATGTCGGCGGGCGTGTAGAGGGGCAGAGCGGCGGCGGTGTGGATAACAATATCAACGCCCTGCATGGCCCGGTCGACGGCAGCGCGGTCGCGGATGTCGCCAGTCTGGGCATCAACCTGGCTACGCTCGGGATAATCGAAGGGAGCGATGTCGAGGGTGCGAACCGTATGCCCATTCGCCAGGAGATAGCGCACAAGGTTAATTCCGAGAAATCCGGCACCGCCGGTGATCATAAAAGATTTCTGCATAATGTGGTGTAAGCAGCTTCCCGGAAGTTGGGACACTGCTCTGGTTAGTCGCTCTGTTGAAGAAGAGCTCGGATCAGACCGCCGCGCGCTATTATACCCAACAATCGGCCTTCTGCATCTACAACCGGCATGCTATCGGTACTTAGATCCAGGAGGAGGCGGGCTGCGTGGTTGATCGAAACATCCGGCGCGAGGGTGGGCGGGTCACGAGCGACGAGGAGATCAAGGGGGAGACCAGGGCTGATCGCCAGCGGGGCGGGCTGGGGGCGCTGAACGGCGGCAATCAAAGCGGCGCGCTCCTCACCAGCCAGGGCGGAGAGTGCGCTGGCAAGATCGATGGTACCGCGCAAATGGCCGGTGTCGTCAGTGATCAGGATGCGGCAGGTGGGCAATGACAGGAGCTGTTCGAGGGCGAGGGCCAGCGGGCGACCGAGGGCAAGTTGCGGGGTGTTCGTCTGCATCACCAGGCTGACGGTGGTTGGCGGATCAGCCGCGTTCACCGCGCCCTCTTCTACGGGAGCCTGCTCAACGACAGTGCGCAGCACGTCCTCCTGGCCAATAATTCCCGCCAGACGCCCGCTGCGATCCACCACAGGAACCTGAGCGTAACCCCACTCGACCATGGTGACGAGAGCCTGGGGCAAGCTCGTGCTGGGGGAGACGCTGTGCGGCTCGACGCTCATCACCTCACGGACGGTTCTGTTGATCAGCGGGCTGAGGATCGTATCGCGTTCGGCGGGGGTGAGTTGGGCGAGCAGATACGGAGGCAGGCGCAGACCGACGCGCCAGGCCAGATCCTGCTCAGTCAGTAATCCGACGAGATCGCCCTCCGCGCCAACAATCGGCAAGGCCGCGATCTGGTGTTCGATCAGCAGAGCCAATGCCGCACCGAGACTAGCGTCTACTGAGAGCGCGGGGGCCGGTGAGCGCATCGTATCGCCAACGGTGCGGTCGGCGGCAAAGGGGCCGTTGGCCCGCATGACCGCACGGTAGATCGGTACATCCTCAAGCGTAATCAAGGCATGCCCGAGCATGTCATCAAGCAGGGGCAACAGACGAGCCACACGGTCGTGGCGGTCGATCCACTCGACCACCACGGGCGGGCGCTGATCCATCCGTTCCACCGTACCGGCGCGGATGCGCTGGCCGGGGCCGAAGCCAGCGAGACCTTGGATCGCCGTGGCACCGGTGGCACCGGCGAGGCGCAGCCGATCCATCACCGCAAGGTAGAGCGAGCGACCTTCCCACGTATCATCCCTGCGAAGGTAGATACGGACACGCTGGATATGATCGGATGATGTCATTGCATTGACCTACGACAAAGTGTACACTATCGAAATTATAGCATCCTGACATAGACTATTGTCCTGAATTGTGGACACATGTTATAACATATTGTATACTTAGCGGCATGGTGTCATGCATCTCAACAGTGTCCTTGTATCCCTCACTCTAGTAAGGATACCGCAGTGGCAAAATCGCTTGTACTCACCGGGATCTCGGGGTCGCGGGCTGGTATGCCGACGATTGTATCGGGAAAGCTAAGCATGATCGGCAGCACCAGCGGCTGCGATATCTTGCTGCACGACCGGCGAGTGCTGCCGAGGCACGCCGAGATCCGTGTGTTGCTCGACCGCTGGTTTATCGTGCCGCTCGACGCAGGTGCTATGGTATTTGTCAATGGCACGCCCGTCAACGGCAAGCAGCGCATTGATGAGAACGACCTCGTGACTGTTGGCACAGCGACGTTTAAGGTCGCAATCCAGGAAGAGCGAGAGGTCGGGGCTACATCCTGGCGCTGGTGAGGGCGGATACATGGGCCAACAACACGGGGGGCGAGCCA
>CAIRFY010000111.1 GCA_903877945.1 uncultured Oscillochloris sp.
GCTGCGGGTCTTTCCGCGCCAGGTGCAACTGTAGGGGCAACCCTCACCCCAGCCCTCTCCCTGTGAGGGAGAGGGCTGGGGTGAGGGTCAAGGCGATGCGATAGACCGGTAGTGGCTCAATTCGGAATGGTCGTCATTCTGAGCGAAGCGAAGAATCCCGACCGGGACGCTTCGCTTTGCTCAGCGTGACATTCGAGATAGATCCACTACCCGACATACCAACTCATGATTTCAAAAACAGAGGTACATTATGTCAATACAAGAGCGACTGGCAGCCGACCTGAAGGAAGCGATGCGCGGCGGCGACAAAGCCCGCGTCGATGTGATTCGCACCACGCGGGCTGCCATGCAGTCGGCCCAGCTTGAGCTGGCCAAGCAGCGCTACGACGCGGCCGCCCACGAGATCGAGGCGGCACACGCCCACGACCCCGATGCCCGTGACACGGCCCTGGCCGCGATCTCGGCTGACCCGCACGTCGCCCTTGATGATGCGTCCGCCGAGGCGGTGATTGCCAAGGAGATCAAGCGCCGCCGTGACGCTGCCGAGATCTACCGCAAGGCGAGCCGAGAGGAACTGGCGAGTGCGGAGGACGCCGAGGCCGCCATTCTGGAGGGTTACCTGCCTAAGCAACTCAGCCTCGACGAGCTGCGCCCCGCCGTAGCCACCCTGATCGCCGAGCTTGGCCTGAGCGGCCCGTCAAGTATGGGCAAGCTCATGCCCGCCCTGATGGAGCGTTTCAAGGGTCGCGCTGAGGGCCGCCTACTCAGCCAGGTAGCACGCGAGTTGCTCGCAGGCAACTAACGTGAAAATAGCCGATAGCCGATACCCGATAGCCGATAGTCGGACACCGGCGGCCATTTTCATCGGGTGGTGTGCGCGCCCCGCGTATGGGTGCCTAACATGAATATACCGCTGCGCCGATGGCTTGCCAACTTGCCATCGGCGCGTCCCATGCGTCCGATCCTCGCCCTCTCCCGCCGCAGGCCGCTGGTACTCGGTCTGGAAGGGCTGCTGCTGATGGTCGGGATCTGGGCTTCGCTCATCCTGAGCCTGCCCGGCGAATATGGCCGACTTGAGGTTGGACAGCCCAGCCCGCAGAGCATCGTCGCGCCCCACGGTTCGGTCTACATCAGTGATGTGCTGACCGCCGAGCGCCAGGCCCAGGCGGAGACCAGCCCGGAGAACCTGGTCTATCTCTATGACGCGCAGACTCCGATCACGCAGCGCGCCGCCCTCGTCGCCCTGCTCGACACGGTCGGCAGCGTGCGCAGTGACCCGTCCCTCATCCGGGCGGGCCGACTGGCGAAACTGGCCGCCCTGCCCAACGCCTCGGTCGCCCTCTCGTCCGAACGCGCCGACTTGATCCTGGCCCTCGACGATGTGAGCTGGAATACGCTACGCCAGGAGACGACCAATCTCTACAACCGCGCCCTGAACCGCTACGACTACGCCATCGATGAGCAGGCTCTGATCGACTTACACGAGCGCTGGCTCACCTACTGGCTTGCGACGACCAGCCTCACGACCCCCCAGCGCGACCTGGCGCTCTTCTTCACTCGGTCGTTTCTGCTGGTGAACCGCACCCTCGACGTGCCGGCCACCACCGTCCGCCGCCAGAGCGCCCGCGACAAGGTGCCCCCGCAACAGGTGCGGGTACTCGCCGGCGAGAGCATCGTCCGCGTCGGCGAGATCGTCCGCCCCGAGACAATCGAGAAACTCCAGCAGACCGGAGCCATGCCCCTGAGCTTGAGTTGGCTTAGCATCGTCGGGCGCGGCATCATCGCTACCCTGCTGGCCAGCGGCTTTATGGGCTATAGCCTGGTCTTTCAGAGTGATCTGGCCCGACAACCGCGCTCGCTGCTGGTGATCATCTGTCTGCTCGACTCGGCCGTACTGATCACTCGACTGATCTTACCTCTGGTCGGTGAAAACGCATTCCTCTGGCCGCTGGCCAGCCTGGCGATCATCTTCGCCGTGGTCTTCAATGGTCGCCTCGGCCTGGCCGCATCCACCCTGCTCTGCCTCAGCATTGGCGTGATGATGAATAACGGCCTGCCCCTGGCCTTCACCTTGCTCGCCAGTTGCACCGTGGCGATCTTCGCCGTGTACAACGCCGAGCATATGGTCGCTTTTCTGTTCGCCGGACTCTGCGTCGGCGTGACTGTCGTCGCCTCCCAGGTGGCCTTCTGGATGCTGGAGCAGCCGACTGTGCGATCTGCCGATCTGGGGGGACTGGCCCTCTCTACCCTGCTTTTCGCCGGGATGAACGGCGCACTCTCCACCATCCTCTCGCTGGGCGTATTCAATATTGTGAGCCGAGCTGCTGGCCAGGTGACACCGCTCCAACTGATGGAACTAGCCCACCCCTCGCGGCCCCTGCTGCGCAAGCTGATCCGCGAGGCTCCCGGCACCTACTACCACAGCGTCGCGGTAGGCAACCTGGCCGAGGCCGCCGCCGAGTCCGTGGGGGCCGATGCCCTGCTGCTGCGCGTGGCCGCCTATTATCACGACATCGGGAAGACCATCCGGCCCTACTTCTTCACCGATAACCAGATGGGCCGCGAGAATGTCCACAACGACCTCGATCCGCAGACCAGCGCCCAGATCATTGTTGACCACGTCCGCGAGGGCGTGAAGATGGCCCAGGCCGCCGGGCTGCCCCAGCAGATCACCGACTTTATCGCCACCCACCACGGCACCGGGCTTATCCGTCAATTCTACCAGCAGGCTCTCCAGCTTCAGGACAGCGTGGACGAGCGTGATTTCCGCTACCCCGGCCCGCGCCCGCAGACCCGCGAGCAGGGCATTCTTATGCTGGCCGACTCGGTGGAAGCCACGGTGCGCTCGAAGGCGCAGAACGGCAAACTACTTGCTGCCGGTGCCCACGGTGCCCCGTCCATCAACGGCAACGGCAACGACGCCCAGACCCTCGACGATCTCGTGCAGTCGATCATCAATACTCGCGTGCGAGAGGGCGAGCTTGACGAGTCGCCGCTGACGATGCGCGAACTGTCGCTGATCAAGCACGCCTTTGTGACCAGCCTACAGAGTATTTACCACCCGCGAGTGGACTACGCGCCGCAGGTGGTGCGTTAGAGACGCCCTCACCCCAGCCCTCTCCCTCACGGGGAGAGGGGCCGGGGGTGAGGGCCGAGCGATGAAAGGGATCCTATGAACGCCAACGAGTACCAGACCCTGGCCCTGCGCACCGAGGCTCCGGGCCGCGAACGCCGCGAGCGCCTGCTGAACGCCGCCCTCGGCCTGAGCGGCGAGGCCGGCGAGTTCGCCGACACCCTGAAGAAGTCCGAGTTTCACGGCCACGCTCTGGACGAGGCCGAACTGCGCAAGGAGCTTGGTGACGTACTCTGGTACGTCGCCCTGGCTTGCGACGCCCTCGGTGTAGGCATGGACGAGGTGATGGCCCAAAATATCGAGAAGCTGCGCCGCCGCTACCCCGAGGGGTTCTCCTCCGAGCGCAGCCAGAACCGAAAGGCTGAGGGCTGAGGGCTAAAGGCTGAAGCTCAGCCTTCAGCCCTCAGCCCTCAGCCATAGGATTATGGATCGCACATCAACCATCAGCCGCACCACCGGCGAGACCGTGATTACTCTTAGCCTGCGTATTGATGGCGCAGGCAAGGCCGCTGTGAATACCGGCGTCGGCTTTCTCGACCACATGCTGACCCTCTGGGCCAAGCATGGCATGTTCGACCTGGAGGTGCGCGCGCAGGGCGACCTGCATATTGACGAGCACCACACCGCTGAGGATACGTGCATATGCCTGGGCCGTGCCATCGACGAGGCTCTCGGCGAGCGGCGCGGGATCGTCCGCACCGCCCACAGCTTTGTGCCAATGGACGAGGCTCTGGCCCTGGTGGCGGTCGATCTCGGCGGTCGGCCCTACTGCGTGGTGCAGGCCGAGTTTGTGACTCCACGCGTGGGACAGCTTGGCACCGACCTGATCTTCCACCTACTGGAGAGCGTCGCCACCCACGGGCGGCTGAACCTGCATGCCCAGGTACTTTACGGGCGCAACGACCACCATAAGGTTGAGGCGATTTTCAAGGCGTTCGGGCGCGCCCTTGACGCCGCTACCCGCCTTGACCCGCGCCTAGAAGGAGCGGTGCCAAGCACCAAAGGGGTTCTGTAATGGTGTTTGCTCTGGTGGTGATCATGAGCTTCGGGCCAGCCCTGATCTACGCCGCGTTCGTCTACTGGCTGGATCGCTTCGAGAAAGAGCCGCTGTACCTGCTGGCCGGAGCCTTCCTCTGGGGCGCGGTGGTAGCGACCTTCGGGGCGATCATCGCCACCATGGTGCTTGAACTGAGCGTGCAGATGATCACCGGCAGCGCGGCGGTGGCCGAGATCACGGGCACCACGCTGCTCGCGCCCGTGGTTGAGGAGAGCCTGAAGGGCACAGCGGTGCTATTGATCGTCCTGGCCTTCCCCCACGAGTTCGACTCGGTACTGGACGGAATGGTCTACGCGGCGATCACCGCCCTGGGCTTCGCCGCCACCGAGAACGTGCTCTACCTCTACTTCCAGGGCTACGCCACCGACGGCGTGACCGGCCTGGTCGCCCTGTTCATCCTGCGGGTGCTGCTGGGTGGCTGGGGGCACGCGGTCTATACTTCGTTCATCGGAATCGGCCTGGCAGTGGCGCGGCTCCAGCGCGGCTGGGCGATCAAGATCATCGCGCCCTTCATTGGCTGGTGCGTGGCCATCTTCCTGCACGCCCTACACAACAGCATGGCTACCCTGCTCGGCGCACAGTTCGGGTTGGGCGGCCTGCTGGCTACGCTGCTGGTGGACTGGACAGGCTGGGCGGTGGTTCTGGCCCTGGTGATCTGGGCGATCTTCCGCGAGCGGCGCTGGATGAGCAGCTATTTGCACGAGGAGGTGGCCCTGGGCACGATCAGCGCGGAGCAATACCGCATCGCCTGCTCGCTCCGCGCCCAGATCCGCGCCCGCGCCAGGGGCCGGGCCTCCCGGCAGTTCTACGGCACCTGCGCCGAACTGGCCCAGAAGAAGCACCAACTGGCCACCCTCGGCGAGGAGCGTGGCAACAGCGCTCGGGTCAGCGCGCTGCGGGCGAGCCTGGCGCAGCTCGCGTCGGTGGTGTGATCCTATATGTGGGTGAA
>CAIRFY010000112.1 GCA_903877945.1 uncultured Oscillochloris sp.
GCTCAGGGAGAGGGGGCTGGGGGGTGAGGGCTGAGCGGCGGCGGATTCCTTATTTGAAAAGTATTGATCCTAGATCTGAGGTCGGCGGGTGTGCCAATCGGTGACGTGCTGGTAGGCGTCACCAGCGCGCAGCAGGGTGGCCTCATCAAAAGGCCGACCGATCAACTGAAGCCCCACGGGCAACCCCTCGCTGAATCCGCAGGGCACCACGAGGCCAGGCACACCGGCCAGGTTAATCGGCAGGGTACAGACATCGCTCAGGTACATCGCCAGGGGGTCGTCGGTCTTCTGGCCGATGGGGAAAGCGACCGTGGGCGAGGTCGGCGCGGCGATCACGTCAACCTGTGAAAAGGCAACGTCGAAGTCGCGTTTGATCAGGGTGCGTACCTGCTGCGCCCGCTTGTAGTAGGCATCGTAGTAACCCGCCGAGAGGGCGTAGGCACCGAGCATAATCCGGCGGCGCACCTCGATGCCGAAGCGATGACCACGAGTCAGCTCGATCTGATCCCACATGCTATCGCCCGGCTCGCGTGGGCCGTAGCGCACCCCATCGAAGCGAGCCAAGTTCGCGCTGGCCTCAGCCGGGGCGATGATATAGTAGGTGGGCAGGGCGTATTTTGTGTAGGGCAGCGAAATCTCGACAATCTCTGCACCCAGATCGCGTAGCACCTCGATAGCAGTGCGTGTGGCCTGCTCGACACCAGGTTCCATCCCCTCCACAAAGTACTCGCCGGGCACGCCCACGCGCAGCCCGCGAACATCGCCGGTGAGTGCGGCGCGATAGTCGGGCACCGGTATGGTGGCGCTCGTGCCGTCGCGAGGATCATGGCCTGCGATCACCTGCAACATCAGGGCCACGTCGGCGGCGGTCTGGGCAAAGGGGCCAATCTGGTCGAGGGACGAGCCGTAAGCGATCAGCCCGTAGCGACTCACCCGACCGTAGGTAGGCTTGAGGCCGCTGACACCGCAGAGGGCAGCGGGTTGGCGGATCGAGCCGCCCGTATCGGTGCCGAGAGTGCCGAGCGCCTGTCCAGCCGCCACAGCCGCCGCGCTGCCGCCGCTGCTGCCACCGGGCACACGGCTCAAATCCCAGGGGTTGCCCGTAATTTGGTAGGCGCTGGCCTCGGTGCTAGAGCCCATCGCGAACTCATCACAGTTGAGCTTACCGAGCAGCACCGCGCCGCCCGCGCTCAGACGCTCGATCACCGTGGCGCTGTAGGGCGGCACAAAGTTCTCAAGGATGCGCGATCCGCAGGTCGTGCGGACGCCAGCGGTGCAGATGACGTCTTTCATCGCCAACGGGATGCCGTGAAGTGGCCCATTCTCGGGACGGCCATGATGGGCGTCGGCGGCACGAGCCTGCTCACAGGCAGCCTCGGCAGTTATCGTGAGGAATGCCTTGACGCTCGGATCGGTGCGCTCAATGCGCGCCAAGAGCGCCTCGGTTAGTTCAAGGGATGTCAGATCGCCAGCGTCGAGGGCGGCCCGGGCGCCAACAATCGTTAGGTTGTGCAGGTCGGTCATGCAGATGTCTCCCGGCGGGGCGCGTCCGCAGGCGCGAACGCGGCTGGGCCTATTCTACCAGAAACCCCGGCCCTTTGGCCTATCCGCGACAGTCCCCGATTTACCCCGTCCTGACGCCCGATTAGACACTACGTTCACGACCCCGCACGACCCCGCACGACGGGCTGCTGCATACAGATATGCATCCGATGAGGGGAGTCTGTGATGCTCGACCAGCGACGTTGCCGCAGGCTGCCAACGACCCGGCCACATTGAAGGCCGCGTATCGCTTCTTCGATACGACGACATTCGCGCCCGGCGTCACGGTGATGTGGAACGGGTTTCAGCATCTGAACGAGGTTGCGGAGATGTCCGTATTATGTATTAGGACGCCTCATATGCCCTCTTTCCCTCACCCGTCTTGGCAGAGCAAAAGATGTGGGTAAAGATATGCCCGCTCAGGGAGAGGAGGTTGAGGGGTGGGGGCTGCCCGGCGATCACACGACTTTGCATCAGCCCTGAGTGTGAACTGCCGACAGATGACGTTGGTATGGTACTATTCTCGAATACTACCAAACTCACGGGGCCAACAATGAGTACCAACCTGTGATGTAAGGAGTAGAGAGAGAGGGGAATTATGATCTCGCGGGTGGTTCTGTTCACTGTTGGCATCACACTGATGCTCATCGTGCTGTTGCCAAGCCTCGCAGGGCCGGTTCGGGCCGCTCCGCTGACGCTGATCACCGAGGTGCCAACTGCTGAGCCGCCGACACGCACCCCGACGGATACGCCCCCGACAAATACGCCCATCCCAGCAAGTAGCGCCGTTCCAACAAATACGCCTATTCCAGCGGGTAGCGCCGTTCCAACAAATACGCCTGTCCCAGCGGGTAGCGCCGTCCCAACAAATACGCCCATCCCAGCGGGTAGCGCTGTCCCGACGAATACGCCTGTCCCAGCGGGTAGCGCTGTCCCGACGAATACGCCCATCCCAGCGGGCAGCGCCGTCCCGACGAATACGCCCATCCCAGCGGGTAGCGCTGTCCCGACGAATACGCCCATCCCAGCGGGTAGCGCCGTTCCGACGAATACGCCCATCCCAGCGGGTAGCGTCGTTCCGACAAATACGCCTGTCCCAGCGGGTAGCGCTGTCCCAACAAATACGCCTGTCCCAGCGGGTAGCGCCGTCCCGACAAATACGCCCATCCCAGCGGGTAGCGCTGTCCCAACAAATACGCCTGTCCCAGTGGGTAGCGCCGTTCCGACGAATACGCCTGTCCCAGTGGGTAGCGCTGTCCCGACGAATACGCCCATTCCAGTGGGTAGCGCCGTCCCGACGAATACGCCCATCTCGACGGACATCCCCACCCGTGTCTCTAGCAGTGGCGGCACGCATAACCCGACAGAAACCCCAACGCCAACAAATACCCCAGTCCCACAGGCCGCCGACCTGTCAATCACGAAGTCGGTGAACCGCAGCACGGTGGCGGTCGGCGACTCGGTGGAGTTTACGATCCGTGTGACAAATATAGGCAATGCTACGGCACATCATGTTGTGGCCGAGGACTCGCTGCCTTCTTTCCTGGCCCTTATTGGAACCAGCGCGACCCGTGGCGATGTGAGCGTGAGCGGGACGACCGTGCGGGTGACTATTGGCGACCTCGCTCCCGGCGAGACAGTCACGTTGACGATCACTGCACGGGTGGTGGCGACAGCGATGCCGCCGGACAACATCAACGGTGCGACCGTCTCGTCTGACAACCTTACCGACAACCTGGGAAATAATAGCAGCGTGGTGTCACTGATTACTGATGCCCAGCCCAGCCCAACTGCGGCCTTCCCGACACTGCTGCCCAATACCGGTACACCAAACGACTCGGCCACCTGGCTGCTGGTAGCCCTCGGTGTCGGTTTGATTGCGGCAAGCCTACTCACCCGTTGGCAGAAGGCGTAATTGCGGTTGGGGTTGGGCGGCTTTGCCGCCCAACCCCAACACTGCAAAGTCAAGGGGAGCGATGTAGCCGGTGTTGCTCCTGTCGCTCACGCTTCTGATGGCGACCCTGGCAGCCTCCAACGTAGCAGCACGACCGACGACGCCCGGCGGCCTGACGCTCAGCGCGGACGCGGGCGGCGTGTGGGTTCGCTGGTCATCCGATAGCTCATGGGCGAACCTGGCATCCGCTCCAACCTCCGCGCCGCAACTCATCGCGCTGCATCTGCCAGCCGACGCTGACGCGATCCCGCAAGGCGTTACCTCCACCAGCGTGCCGTGGGTCGGCGACCTGCCGCATCCCCCCACAGCCACGCTGCCCCTGGCCCTCATGCGCGAGGGCCGACTGCGCGGCCAGCGCACGGTGGTGTACGCCCTCCATCCGCTGTACCTCGCCGACAGCGGGCCAGCCCTGCTCACGAACTTCAGCGCCTACATTCCCTATGCCACGCCGCTTATTGCGAGTACCGGGTGGGCGGACGGCCCAAACGCGCCCTTCCTGATCAGCGCGCCCGTGCCCGCCCCCCGCGCTTCCCAGCAGGCGTGGACAATCCGTGTTGAGCAGGCAGGCATCCAGGTGATCAGCGCAGCCGCCCTTCAAGCAGCCGGACTAAGCGTGGTTGGCCTGGATCCTGCCAGGCTGCATGTGTGGCGCGGCGGGGCAGCCGTACCGCGTGAACTGCTGCGCGATGGCGGCGGTGTCCTCAGCGAGTTGCGCTTCTACGCGCCGCATCCCGGCGACCGCTACAATAGCACAGATACCTATTGGCTTACGGTTGAGGCGACCATCGGCCCGGAGATCGCGAGCGCCGATGCACGGCCCACAGGCGTCCCGCGCTGTCAGGACTCGGCCCTGGCCCGAGGCACCTGGCGAGACAGCGCACTCTACGACTCGCGGGTACCCGGCCCTGATGGCGACCACTACTTCGCCGCCGAGATGAGGGTTGCGAACGCTCCGCCCGCTCCCGACACGATGATGGCGACGTTCAGCCCCGACCTGCCCAGAGCCAGTGGCCCAATCACGCTGACCGTCTCCGGTGCCAGCATGTTTGCCGCCACCCACACCCTCAGTGTCACCCTGGCGGGCACTGTCCGCACCACGAGCTGGGCTGGACCCGACGTCTTCTCGCGCAGCGTGAGCTTCCCCAGCAACGCGGGCCAGGTCACTGTCGCCCTGATGCCTGATGCCACGTCAAGCGCGGGGATCGACGGCATCCACCTCGACAGCGTTGGCTGGGAGACGCCGGTGCTGCTGAGCTTCGGCGGCAAGGGTGCGGCGTTTGTCGGCCCGAGTGGCCACCGCTGCTACCGTCTAAGCGGGCTACCCGCCGGAGCCACGCTCTACGATGTGACCGACCTGGCTGCGCCGACGCGCCTACTCATCGGGCCGGACGGCTTTGAAGTCAACGCGGCTACGGCGCGATCCTACCTGATGGCTGGGCCAAGTACCCTGCACACGCCGCCCGTCAGCGCCCACGTCCCGGTTGACCTGGCCTCGCCCCTCAATGCCCAGGCGCTCTACATTGTGCCCGACGCCTTCGTGTCGGCCCTGGCCCCGCTGGTGGAACAGCGCAAATCGCAGGGCTACAGCGTGGCGGTGGTGCGCGCCGCCGCGATCTACGACGCATGGGCCGATGGACAGGTGAGCCCGCAGGCCATCCGCAGCTTCCTGCGCTACGCCGCCGCTACCTGGTCGATCACGCCAATCGCCGTGACCCTGGTGGGCGACGGGAACTCGGATCCGCGCAACTACCTGGGCATCGGTCAGACAAGTTGGCTCCCGCCCTACCTCGCCACCGTTGATCCCTGGCTCGGTGAGACGGCCTGCGAGAGTTGCTTCGTCCAACTCGATGGCAACAGCCCGCTCGACGACTCCCTGCCCGATCTGCTAATTGGTCGGCTCCCGGTAAAGAGCGCCGCTGAGTTGGGCCAGTTGGTGCAGAAGATCAGCGCCTACGAGCAATCAAGGGAGATCGGCGCGTGGCGCGGGCGGGCGGTTTATTTGGCAGACAATGCCGACACCGCCGGTGATTTCGCCGACACGCAGGATCAGAGCATCGCCAGCCTGCCGCCCGACGTGTTAGCCTCGCGGATCTACTACGATCCCAGCGCGCCGACGGGCGAGCCCTGGCGCATCCGCGACTCGCTGCTGGCATTCCAGCGTACAATGGACACCCTCAACAGCGGCGCGGCCACCGTGAGCTATATGGGCCACGGCTTGCCCTACCAATGGGCCTACACCGGGCCGCCTCTCGACCCCAGCGGGCCGCAGGACAGGCAGTACCTCATGCAAGTGGACTTCGCCGGCGACCTGACCAACGCCACGCGCCTGCCAATTGTGCTCAGCCTCACGTGTCTGAGTGGCGCGTTCCAGGTGCCCTCGGTGCGCGGCACCACAGTGGACGAAGCTTTGCTGCTGAACCCGCACGGCGGCGCAATTGCCACCTGGAGCTCGACCGGCCTGGGGGTACTCTATGGCCACGACGCCCTCCAGCGCGGGTTTATGCGGGCGCTCTGGCATGCGCCCGGCACACAACCGACGCTGGGATCACTGGCCTTGGCTGGCTACCAAGAACTCTTTAGCACTGCGAACTGCTGCCAGGACTCGCTGCGCACCTACGGCCTGCTGGGCGACCCTCTGACCCCGGCCCGCGTGCAGACAGGGATCAGCGTGGTAGCATTGCCGTTGGTGCAGCGGTGATGTTTAAACAAGGTTTCAGATTACAGATTTTAGATTGCAGATTTGACATGGTTCAGAACAGCGTGACAGTGTGCGCCGTTCGTAGTGGGCGCTTCAGCGCCAAGCGGCTGAAGCCGCCACTACGAACTGTCACGCTGACACCTGACACCTGAAACCTTGTCTTTGGCATGTTTCAAAACGGGCACATTCAGCTTTACCGTCTTGCGATGATGCGACGAGGCGATGAGGCGCTCCGTATCGCCTCACCGCGTCATCGTTTCGTCGCTGAACTGTCAGGCTGGATTGAAACATGTCTTTGCCACAAAAGAACGATCCTACGGATTCGTGGTGGTTGGAAAAGAGAACGCCTCCGTGGTCGCCTCCAGTTGATCTGCGCGCACCCAGCCGGGCGCGTTGGGGAGGTCGTGCGAAAACACCTGGTACCAGCCGTCGCGTCGGTCAAGGGCGAAGATACGCTGGCCGGTGGTGAGTCGCGTGATCTGGCGCGCATCATCGCTAGGGGCGACACGCATCACCGCCCCGGCATCACCGACCCGCAGGTTCGGCAGATCGGGGGGCAGCAGCGCCGCGCCATCGTTAGGATCACGCTGGGCTAGGTAGGCCAGGATGCCACGGGCGATCCCGCTGGCCACCCGGCTGGGCTGGTCGAGGAGGACAGCCCTGTCAGCCGCGTTGGTCAGAAAGCCCATCTCAATGATCATCGCCGGCGTGGTACGGGTGATCGCGTGCTGGTGGCGACGGTTGCTAAAGGCATAGTAGCCGCGCATATTGATGGTGATTCCGCCGACATCTTCGGGCAAGCCGGTGGCCTGGCCGTAGGTGCCGGCCACGGCTTCCAGGAGTTGCTGTGAGGCTCGTGAGGCCCGCCAGGGCGTGGCCAGCTTCCAGCCACGGGCACCTCCGCCTGCCGATCCATCGGCGTGAATGGAGACGAAGGCGTCGGCATCGTAGCCGGGCGGGATGGTGGCCGGAAACAGATCCACGATCACGCCCTCGGCCTCCAGAAGCCGCTGCACGCGCTGGGCGATGTCGTCGTTCAGCGTAGCCTCAGAGAGATTGCCGTAGCGTGCCCCTGTGGAGGTGCGGAAACGAGCCAGTTCCTCAGGCAGATCGCTGGCGTTCAGATGGCCTGCCTGTAGGCCAACCCGTGACGCACTGCCCGCCGGGCGCGGCGATGGCGTGGGGATAACAGTCGGCCCGGACGGCGTGACCGTTGGCGGCACAGGCGTCAATGTTGGCAAAACCAGGGTGGCGGTGGGAGACTGGGTGGATGTTGGCGCGGCGGCGGCCTCGGCGACCGGGATCATCGGGGCGGCAGTGGGCAATCTCGACATATCGCGGGCA
>CAIRFY010000113.1 GCA_903877945.1 uncultured Oscillochloris sp.
CAAACTACAACTGTAGTAATTGTGGGTTTGACGGCATGCCTAAGGACGAATCTTGCGTGATACGCCGCACGCAATCTACAATCCACAATCTACAATCCACAATCCACAATCGTACTAGTCTGCCACGGCTAGGCCAAGGGACTCGCGGGCGGCGGCGACCACGAAGAGTGAGCCGGTGACGCAGATCAGGTCGTCGGGGCCAGCGAGGGCGCGGGCCTGGGCCAGAGCATCGCCAATCTCGGGGGCGAGGGTAAGGGGGCCGCGCAAATGTGGCCTGACGATGGCGGCCACCCGGTCGAGATCCATGGCCCGTGGGTGGGTCGAGCGTGTAATGATGACGGCGTCAGCCATCGGCACAATCTCGGCCACAATCGCCTCGATGTCTTTGTCACGCGAGGTGCCGAGTACCAGGATGAGCCGTCTGAAGCGCAGCTCGGTACAGATCGCGGCGGCCAGCTTGCGGGCCGAGTCACCGTTGTGAGCGCCGTCGATCAGCACAGGCGGCGATCTCGGCACCAGTTCGAAGCGACCGGGCCACTCAGCCGTCGCTAGGCCCGTAGCGATTGCGCGTGCGTCGAGGGGCAGACCCTGGCGACGAAGCAACATGGCCGCGCCCACCGCCAGCCGCCCGTTCTCGCGCTGGAATCCGCCGAGTAACCGGCTTGGTATGGGCGGCACCGGGTAGGGCAGACGATCACCCGATGGCTCGTCCAGCCCACCCTCGCTGGCAATAGAGAGGGTTGCCCCAACCAGCCGGGCCTCGTCCTCCAGCACTGTAGCGACTTCCGGCATCTGTGGTACGCTGATCGTGGGTACGCCGGGCTTGATGATCCCGGCCTTGTTACCGGCAATATCTGCCAGGGTCGGTCCCAGGATGGCCGTGTGGTCGTAGCTGATCGAGCTGATCACTGAGGCCAGGGGCGTCATCACACCAGAGGCGTCGTAGCGCCCGCCCAGCCCCACCTCAAGCACGGCGACGTGTACGCCGCGTGCTACAAAATAGGACAGAGCCAAGGCAAAGCCCACGTCGAATGTGCTTGGTCGCCCGTAAGGCGCGGGATCAAAGGCGTCGATGATCGGCTGAAGCTGCGCGGTTAGGGCGACGAGGTCGGCCTGACTGATCGGCTCGCGGTCTACTTGGATGCGCTCGCGGTACGAACTGAGGTGCGGCGATGTCCACAGCCCGGTGCGCAGATCGGCGGCGCGCAGCATCGCCTCGATCAAGACACAGGTGCTTCCCTTGCCCTTTGTACCGGCCACCACCACGGTCTGCATACCAACATGTGGGTTGCCCGTAGCGCGCAGCAAGGCACGTATTCGATCTATGTTGAGTATTGCTTCGGTCGGACTGCTGGCAGGCTTACGCAACGGGTCGATAAAGCTGTAGATGTAGTCCAGGGCATCCTGGTAGGTCTCGATTGGCATTAGACTCTCATACGCGAAGCACAGCCGCCAACATTGAGGAGGGAGAGGGTATTCACGTGAGACTTCCCTTCCCTTCCCATCACTCTCCCGTGTGTATACCGGGGCGAATGATAGCACGGAGCGTCAAGTCACGCTACAGCCCCCGTCCTGCGCGGTTTGAGTTGGTACTTGTACAGATGTTCGATATGCGGTATACTCTCAGCCATCTATCGTCTGCAACTCCTCAGAGGTTCTTCCCATGGGACTAGATCTGACCGCCCTGGGCCGACAGGTGCGCCAGATGAGCGGCGCGGCGGCCTTGAGCGTGGCCAATACGAACGAGCGCACCAGCCGTGCCGTGGCACGCTACCGCGAGGCCGCAGGCGCGGAGCAGCAGTGGGCCACCGCCGCCAATCTGAGCCGCGAGACGGCGAGTTGGCTGCTGGCCCACCCGGTAGAGCCACTCGATACCGCCCGCAACCTGCCAGAGATCCCCACAAGCTACGCTCTGGTAGCCAGCGACGGCTCGCAGATCGACCTTGATCGCCACGGCAAAGCCTCCTGTTACCTGATCAATATCGGCAGGGTCTTCCTGCGCTACGGTGATAGCCCCCTGGCCCGGCTCAGCTCCGAGCCAGCCCTCTACTACCGCGAGGAGGACCTGTATCTGAGCAACGGGGCGCGGCGTGTGCAGATCGAGGGCAACTACCTCAGCGCCCGCCGCGATGTGGACGAGGGCGTGGCCCTGGTCGGCCTGGCCGATGAGTTCCTGACTGACGATCTGCCATGCCTGGCCCTCCAGGACGGCACGCTGATCCGCTGGACGCTGGCCGGGGCCGAGCGCTTTGTGCAAGAACACTTTCTAAGCCGCTACCTGGCCTACCTCGACGCCATGCACGAGCGGGGCATCCCGGTGGCCTCCTATATCAGTCGGCCCCGTTCGCCCGAGGTGGTCGGCACCATCCGCCTGATGCTTTGTCCCGATGTGGACGTATCTGCCGGCAAGGGGGCCAACTGCGCTGAGTGTAGCGATGTGGCCGACGACCGTGAGCCATCCTGCGGGATCTGCCAGGGTCTGGTAGACACCGACATCCTGGCCGGGCAACTCTCCGAGGGCCAGCGCGGCCCGCTCTTCATCTCGATGAGCCGGATCAATGTCGAGTCCTACCGCGAACACACGATCCACTTCTTCCTTATGCGCGTCGGTCGCGAGCTGGCCCGCGTTGAAATACCGCAGTGGGTGGCCCAGGATCCCGCGCAGGTTGATCTGATCCACGCCCTGGTGTACGATCAGGCCGCCCGTGGCGACGGCTACCCGGTGGCTCTGGCTCGCGCCCACGAGCAGGCGGTGGTGCGCAGCGCCGACCGACGCACCTTCGATCACATGCTGGAGGCCAGCCTCTACCGGGCCGAGGCGGGTGCCGACGCATCGGCCAAGAAAGATAGCAAATCGTATATTAAGGGATAATCGCAAGCTCTATGGAACGTATCGGCGAGGTGATCGAGTCCTCCACCACCCGCTTTACAGCGGGAGCCTACGAACTGCTTGCCGCGCCGCCCTTCGGGTCGCTGGTGCGCGCACAGACGCGCAGCGTGGGCATGGCGGTGTATGGCCTGGTGTACGAGATCCGCACCGGCAGCAAGGAGCCGGGCGGGCGGGCGGTGATGCGCGGGCGCACCTACAGCGGGCGCAACCTCTACGACGCGGAGATCTACCACGAGCACCCTGATTTGGCCGAGGTACTCCAGACCGAGTTCTCGGCGATCACCGTGGGATTCAGCGTGCAGGATCGCCGCTACCAGTACCTGCCGCCGCACCCGCCGCCCGTCCACTACAGCGTCTACCCCTGCGACGACGCTGAGCTGGCTGGGTTCTGTGAGTCGAGCGACTTCTTCCGTGGCGTTCTCTTCGCTGCCCAGATCCCCAGCGACGAACTGCTGTCGGCCGCCATCCGCGCTACCGCCCGCGCTCGCCCTGATAGCCACGACTACCTTGTCCACGCTGGGCGTGAACTGGCCAGTCTGCTCAAAGATGACTATGATCGCCTGACGGCGATCCTCAGAAGGATTAGACCCTAGCCCCACTGGATTAGGGTGATCATATATTTGATTGAAATTATCAGCTATGACAAGGTTTCAGGTGCCAGGTTTCAGCTTTACAGTTTAGTGATGAGGCGAGGATGCGACGAGGCGAGGATGCGACGAGGCGATGCTATCGCATCCTCGCCTCATCGCGTCCCCGCCACACTGTAAAGCTGTTCTGAACCATGTCTACGCTGATAATTTCAATCAAATATAGGCGAGTTTTTAGGACGATAGCCCTCAGCCTGCGGGCAACCGCACCCCATCGGTAGGTGTGGTAAGATAGAGGTCGATGATTTAGATGGGCGAAGCATTTGCACCGCAGATGCTTCGCCCTCACGTGTGAGGCACATTCGTATCTATGAAGCGTAACGACATTCGAAATATCGCCATTATTGCCCACGTCGACCACGGGAAGACCACCCTGGTGGACGCGATGCTCAAGCAGAGCCATATTTTCCGCGATAATCAGGCGACCGAAGTTCGTATGATGGACAGTAACGCCCTTGAGCGCGAGCGCGGCATTACGATCCTCTCGAAAACGACCGCTGTGATCTACAAGGGCATCAAGATCAATATTATTGACACCCCCGGCCACGCCGACTTCGGCGGTGAGGTTGAGCGGGTGATGAATATGGTCGATGGCGTGCTGCTGCTGGTGGACGCGGTGGACGGCCCGATGCCGCAAACCAAGTTTGTGCTGCGCAAGGCGCTCCAGGCCGGACACCGCGCTATCTTGGTGGTCAATAAGGTTGATCGGCCCCAGGCCCGGCCCAACCATGTGGTCAACGAGGCGTTCGACCTCTTTGTCGATCTGGGCGCCAGCGATGAGCAGTCTGAGTTCGCTACGATCTACGCCAACGGGCTGCTCGGCCACTCCGGCCGCTCGCCCCTGAAGATGTATGACTCGCTGGAACCACTCTTCGAGGCTATCATCAACCGTATCCCTGCCCCTGATGTTGATGCGGACGGCCCCGCCCAGTTCCTGGTTACCACCAGCATTTATGACGACTACAAGGGGAAGATCGTCACTGGTCGGCTCTACCGTGGGACGATCAGCAAGGGTCAGCCCCTGGTGCGGATTGGCCGCGACGGTGCGATCACCCCGACCAAGATTACTCAGCTCTTCACCTATAATGGCCTACACCGCGAGGAGGTTGAGACGGCTACCGCTGGCGATATTATCGCTATTGCCGGTATCAACGATGCCAATATCGGCGAGACTATCGCTGACGCGACACTGCCTGAGGGCCTGCCGACGATCAAGGTCGAGGAGCCGACGGTGCGGATGACCTTCGGCGTCAATACCAGCCCCTTCGCTGGTCGTGAGGGCACCTACGTCACGTCGCGCAAGCTACGCGAGCGGCTCTACACCGAGGTTGAGCGCGATGTGGCCCTGCGCGTGACCGACACCGAGAGTGCTGATGTCTTTCTGGTGGCCGGTCGCGGTGAACTGCACCTGGGCATCCTGATCGAGAACATGCGCCGCGAGGGCTACGAGTTCCAAGTCTCGAAGCCCGAGGTGATCTTCCACGAGGACGAGAACGGCAAGAAGCTTGAGCCGATGGAACTGGTTGAGATTGAGGTTGGCAAAGACTTCCAGGGCGTGGTAGTCGAACTGCTCGGTCGGCGCAGCGGCCAGATGCGCGATATGCAGGTGCGCGATGATGGCACCGTGCATTATGTCTACATCGTGCCAACCCGTGGCCTGCTCGGCTTCCGCCAGCAGTTCCTCACCGCCACCCGTGGCCAGGGCGTCCTCAACAGCCTGTTCTACGCCTACGAGCCCATCGCCGGCGAGATGGACACCCGCGAGACCGGGTCGCTGATCGCCTCGGACAGCGGCGTGTCCACGACCTACGGCATGTACCAGGTGCAGGATCGCGGCACGTACTTTATCTCGCCAGGCCAGGACATCTATGAGGGCATGGTGGTCGGGCAGCACATCCGCGATGTCGATCTGGAGATCAACGTCTGCAAGGATAAGCACCTGACCAATATGCGCAACAACAAGGGTGCCGAGTCGATCCGCCTTGACACGCCCCGGCAACTCTCGCTTGATGACGCCGTCGAGTATCTCAGCGAAGACGAGCTGGTGGAGGTGACGCCCAAGGGCTGGCGCATCCGCAAGAAGCTGCTCAACGCCGAGGATCGTCGCCGCGAGAAGAAGAAGCGCGATATGGCCCTGGCCTAGATCCAATACCGGCCTTGCCCCCTCACCCCCTGCCCCTCTCCCTCACGGGAAGAGGGGCAGGGGGTGAGGGGGGACGAGAACCCCCTATTCTCATCCACCTCTCATCTTCCCCTAAGACTTTTTTTATACCCCCCACGCATACTAAGTGGTGCTACCTCAAAGGAGGTCGCCCTCATGTGCGTGTGTCTTTTTTGTCGGCGGCAGCCCCGAGTCGCTGATAAGAAAGGGGATATAGTATGACGAACCCTGCATATGTCAGCGCCACCCCGGCAGAATCGATTGTCCTCTACCTGAACGAGATCGGCGACGAGCCTCTGCTCACGTTTGATCAGGAGCAGGAGTTGGCTGGGGCCATGGGGTTGGGGCGCGAGGCGTCCCGCCGCCTCGCGGATGAGCATCCCCTGACTCCGACTGATCACCGGCGTATGGAGTACCAGGTGATCGCCGGGGGGGCCGCCCGCGCCCAGCTCATCAATTCAAACCTGCGCCTTGTGGTGAGCATCGCCCGCCGTTACCAGGGCCACGGCCTGAGCCTGCTGGATCTGATCCAGGAGGGCAGCCTTGGCCTCATGCGCGCTGTTGATAAATTTGACCCGAGCCGTGGCCTGAAATTCTCGACCTATGCCACCTACTGGATCCGCCAGAGTGTCGGTCGGGCCATCGCCGACCACGGTCGCACGGTGCGCCTGCCCGTCCACCTCGGCGAGCGGCTCTCGCGCCTGGCCCGCGCCCGCCAGAACCTCATCCAGCGCCTCGACCGCGACCCCACGCCTGAGGAGATCGCCAGCGAACTGGGTATTACCGCTGAGCAGGTGACACGCGCTGAGCAGGCTGCCCTCACCCCGGCATCGTTGGACGAGACCCACACGGACGATGGCACCGGGGCACTGGCCGAAATCATTGCGGACCCGATGGAGCCGACGCCGCTTGAGCAGGTGGCCCACGGCCTGCTGCGTGATGATCTCAGTGAGGCGATGTCGCACCTGACTCCGCGTGAACGTCATATTCTCAGCCTGCGCTACGGGCTGACCAGCGAGAGCGCCCTTACGCTGGAGCAGATCGGGCAGCGTCTCAGCCTGACCCGCGAGCGCGTCCGCCAGCTAGAGAGTGAAGCTCTGAAGAAGCTGCGCGACCCGCACCTCGGTCGGCGGCTCCACGGGTATTTTGACGAGTAGAGGCGCTGCTGCCCCCTTACTCGCTGGCCCTGATGCTACGGCATCAGGGCCAGCGCCGTCTCTGCCCGCTCGCGCCAGACCGACGCTGGGGCCAGATCCGCCGCCCGGATCAGTTCGCTGCGGGCGCGGTCTGGTTGGCCGAGGGCTTTCAGGGCTACCCCCAAATAGTAGACGCTCTCGGCCCCACCGCCGCTATCGGCGGCGCGCTGGGCGGAAGCCAGGGCGGCACCCGGCTGTCCACAGTAGTACTGATACGCGGCTAAGGTCGTCAGTGCCGCGCCATCGGTGGGCAGCGCCGTCACCGCCACCTCAGCCAGGGGCATCCCGCTCGCGCACAGGTCGTAGGCGGTGACGAGGTGGAACTGCGCACCAAGCAAGGCGTAGTGTCCACGCCGCCCGACAGGAGCCTGCGCCCAGGCCAGGCTGTACTCCAGGCTGGCCTGGGGGTACTCGCTGCGGGCGATATACCAGTTGGCCAGGGCAAGATGGATCTCGGGGTTGCCCGGACTCAGCCGCACCAGCGTGTCGATCTGCTCACGGGCAGCGTCCGCTTGGTCGGCAGACAGGTAGGCCAGGGCCAGAAGCGCCCTGGCCTGCGGGTCGGTAGGCTGCGTGCGGACGATCTGCGCAAGCTGATCGCGCCCACCCAGACGATCCCCGGCTCGCCAGTGCGCGTAGGCGGCGTAGACCGCCGCAACGCGGGCGTTTGGGCTGCCGGGCCGTACTTTGGCGAACTGATCCTCGGCCAACTCGTAGAGCTGGAGATCCAGGTAGAACTGCCCGAGGCGAAAGGGACGACTCTCTGGCAGAGCCGAGATCGCGGCGACAAGCTGACCCCGCCAGGCAATCTCGGTGGGAAGCAGCGGGGCCAGCAGTGGGTCGGCGCTAGGGGCTTGCGCAGTCGCAACCTGACCAAGAGCAGCTATCGCCGCGCCGGGGTCGCGTGCGGCCAGTAGCAGGGCCAGGCGGGAGGTGGCGAGGCTCGCCCACGGCGGCGGCGGGGATGCGTCGAGCGCGGCGCGGTAGTCGGATTCGGCAACGGCATAGTCGCCCTGCCGCAAGGCGTATTCAGCCTGGAGAATATGGGTCGGGCCACGGTAAGCGCAGGCCGCATCGCTGCGACAGTCATTGGTCAGCGCCCAGGTTTCGACGGCGAGGGCGGCACGCCCATCGTTAGCGAGTACCTGGCCCAGATAGATCAGGGCCAGTTGGTAGTTGGCCGGGCGCAGACCACCCTGCATTGCCAGGCGCAGGGCGCGCTCGGCGGGCGTGTACTCGCCACGAATGGCGCGGACGATGCCCAGGCGCAGGGCGGCCTCGGGCAGCGCACGTGGGTCAATCACCTGATAGGCCCGCAGCGCGTCGTAGTATCGGCCAGCGCGAAAGAGCCTATCAGCAGCCCGCAGGGCATCGCGTGGGTCGGGACGGAGGGCCAGCACAGCCACTGCCGTGAGCAGGGCCAACAGCAGAGTCCAGCCGAGTAGCTGTCGTAGGGAGATCATATCGCCGCTCAGCCCTCACCCCCTACTCCCCACGCGGCCAGAAGGCCCACAGGGCGGCGGCGGCAGCGCCCCACCAGGCTTGATTGGCCTCCTTCTCCATGCCACGGGTGCGCAGTTGCACCCCGCCGAGGAAGAGGCTGGCCGCAAACATTCCGCCGGTCAAGCGGTCGGTCGAGCGCTCGACCCGGCGCATGCCGCGCTCCAGCCGACTGGTGTCCGAGCGGGTCTGTAGCTCGCCGTTATTCGCCGCAGCGTAGTAAGAATCCATCTGGCGCGGCAGCTTGAGCATAATCTGGCCCAGGTCGGTCAGTTCTTTTTGCGCCCGCTCGGCCCAGTTGCCCGTCTGCTGCTCGCGCTCGATCATCATGCGAGCGAAGGGGCGCAACTCCTCGAAAAGATTAATATCCGGGCAGATCTCGGTGGCCAGCCCGCCCACCATGCTCAGGGCGCGGCCAAGGTAGAGCAGATCCTGTGGAATCTGGAAGGGCAGGTTGTAAATAATATCGCGCGTCTCGTCGAAGATTACATCTACATCCAGATTTGTCATCTCGCGCATCGTGCGGTTGTACGAGAGCCGCAGCAGAGACTGCATGCCGCGCACGATCAGGCGACGATCCGTACCGGGCAAGATCATGTTCATCTTATCGAGCGAGTCGACGATCCGTTCAGCGTCCTTCGTTGCCAGACCGATCACACCGCTGCGCATACTCTCCATCATCACCGGCGTGAGCTGACCCACCATCCCAAAATCTACAAAGATCAGGGTGAAGGGCACGCCCCTGGCGTCGTCGTTGTTGAGCTGCGAGTCAGGCAGGGCGTGAGCAACCCACGCGCCGCTCTGCATATCTTCAGCCGACACGCGCCCGCTGTGATGCACCGCCATAGGCTGATCCGGCTCGACGCGCACAAACAGGTTGCCAGGGTGCGGGTCGGCGTGGAAGAGTCCGTCTATATAAAACTGCTTGAGGTAGACATTGCTCAGCCGTGCGGCCAGCTCCAGACGGCTCACCCCCAGGCTATCAAGGGTTTGCACGTCGTTGATCTTCACCCCGCTGATGCGCTCCATCACTAGGACGCGCCGGGTCGTCAGTTCGGGGATGGTCTCGGGCGTATAGACGCCTGGGACACCAGCGAAGTTGGCGCGAAAGGCCGTTGAGTTCTTCGCCTCGCGCACATAGTCGAGTTCCTGGACGAGGACCCGGCTAAACTCAGCGAGCAGGGCGTCCATATTAGCGCGGCGGCGGATGGGCGGGTAGTTTTTGATCAGCCGCACCACCCAGGACACCGCACTGAGATCAACCTCAATGATCTTGTCGATATAGGGCCGCTGCACCTTCACCGCTACCTCGCGACCGTCTTTGAGGACGGCAAAGTGAACTTGACCAAGGGAGGCGGCGGCCACTGCATCAGGCTCAAAGCTCTGAAAGATCTCTGATGGCAGCGCGCCGAGATCCTCCAGGATCACCCCCAGCACATGGCTGGGCGGGGCAGGCGGCACCTCGTCTTGCAGGCCCGCCAGCTCACGGCGCACTTCCTGGGGCATAATATCAGCGCGTGATGAGAGGAACTGACCAAACTTAATGTGCATGCCGCCCAGATCCAGGGCCATGATCCGGAAGCGGCGGGCGATTTCCTTCCAGCGCCGCATCTGCGTGCGCCGCGCATACCAGCGCACCAGGACGAAGCGTGGAAGAAAGATGTCCCATACATAGATATGGGCAATCACGCTAAAAAAAAACAGCGAAACCCGCAGAAATCGCTTGCGCGGGTGAAACTGTGGCAGAGCGCTTGGCCGCAGCGGAGTTGTTGGGGCAGAAGAGGCTGTCTCTGTCGGCTGTAACTTCACGGATTCGGGCATAATTCCGCCATCGTATCGCATTCATTGCGTGTGAATTATACCAAAGATCCCTCGCCCGCGCCGATTATATCGCATAGCCCTGTTGGTGATAGCGCAGAAACTAGACCTCCAGACCGATAGTGAAGCGTCCGCCGCACGCTACCATGAATTGTGTACGTTGTTGCATAGATAGCGCGGCCCGCTGTTGGTCGCGATCAACCTAGATATTACCAATGGCTATCGACAGTGTCCGCCTGCTCACCAACAGTGCCGCCCAGCTCTGGCGGGGTCTCAGCCACTTCAGCAGCATCGAATTTCTTACCGCCAGCGATTGCTTCGACGACTGGATTGGCACTGCGGCCCCTGCTGTTGCCCTCGACCGCGCCGAGGAGCAGTCCCTTCGCCGCGACTACCGCCGCCTGATCATGCTGATTGATGAGATCGAGACCCTCGTTCGCTCACGATCCCGCGCCATCGACCTCGTCCGCACCCGCATCGCCGAGCAGACCCGATAGCCTCATCATACACCCCGGCGGGCGACAGACCTTGCGCCGGGGGCGCGGCGCAGGGCTGACGAAACGTCGCCTCCGGCCCCCTCACCCCCTGCCCCTAAACCCAATACCTTTCACATAAGGAATCTGCCGCCGCTCAGCCCTCACCCCCCAGCCCCCTCTCCCTGAACGGGAGAGGGGGAGTATTCCTTATCAGAAAGGGATATAGCAATCCTAAATTGGTTATGAAAAGGAGTCGAGCCTTTAGGCGGCCTTATCCGGCTAAAGCCTTGACTCCACACAACAACCCC
>CAIRFY010000114.1 GCA_903877945.1 uncultured Oscillochloris sp.
CCGCCGGAGGCTTCCCCGGCGGAACCTGCACGGTTCAGGTGCTCACGTGCGTAAAACAGTATCCACCGGAGAACCGGCTTCGTGCCTTCTGCACGATAGGGACGATCCCCTACACGTACACGTGTATCACAGCCCTGCGCTGGTGGATGAGCGCACCTTCAGTCGACTCAAAACGCGCAATCTGCACCTGCGCCCGGTCTTTGTGCGCGATGAGACCCGGATCGCCGGGCTGGTGTGTCTGGTGTGTCTGGCATTGCGCGTCCTGGTACTGACCGAACAACGGCTGCGGACGGCGATGCAGGAACAGAGCATCGAACTGGCGGGTTTGAATCCGGCCAGTCGCACGCAAACGACCACCCCGACCACCGAGCGGGTGATCCGGGCCTTTCGTAATCTGACCGTCACGGTGGTGCATGGAGTGGGGTGGGCACAACGTCATGTCTCCGCCTTGAATACAACCCAGCAGCAGATCCTCGCCCTGTTCGGCCTGCCATCTGACCTCTACGCCCGCCTGGGCCTGTCGCCGGGGAACGTGGCCTTGCAAATGCGCGAATGATAAGTTTGAAACATGCCCGTCTTAGGCATGTTTCAAACCAACTTGACAATCAGCGACGAAACGACGAGGCGATGAGGCGATCCGTATCGCCTCGTCGCCTCGTCGCCTCATCGCCTCGTCGCCTCATCGCAAGACAGTAAAGCTGAATGTGCCCATTTTGAAACATGCCCGTCTTAGGCATGTCTCAAACCAACGTGACAGTTTGGGCACATGCACCGTGTTCTGTTGCAGCAAATCTGCAATCTAAAATCTGCAATCTGAAACATGCCTTACATACCAAGGCGACCCTCACGGTCGCGGATGCCAGCAAGCCACGCCTCGCCAGACATGGGTCGGCGACCGGCGGGCTGGATCTCGCGTAGTTCAAGGACTCCACCGCCCGTGGCCACCAGCGGGCCGCGCCCCACACCCTGGCCAATGATCGTCCCTGGTACCGCTCCGTCCACCCCGTCGCTATCCAGCACAGCCGCGATTAGGCGCAGCCCCTGACCCCGCCAACGTGTCTGTGCGCCGGGCCACGGGTCGTAGGCCCGCATCATCCGTTCGATCTGCTCAGCCGGGAGCGTCCAATCAACCGTGCCATCCTCCTTCTTCAACATGCGGGTGATGGTAGCCCGTTGGTGATCCTGCGGGTGCGGCTCCCGCAACCCGGCGGCGTAGGCTGTCAGGGCTTCCACCAGCAGCCGTGAGCCACGGGCAAAAAGATCGTCGGTGAGCGGGCCGGCCCGCGCCGTCGGCGATAGCTCTACCCCCATCTGAGCCAGGATCGGCCCGCTGTCCATGCCCGGATCCAGGCACATGATCGTCACCCCGGTTCGCAGATCCCCGGCCAGGATCGCGCTGGGCACCGGGGTGGGGCCACGGTGCAGCGGCAGCAGCGACGGGTGGATGTTCAGGTAGCCGAGGGGCGGGATGGTTAGCACGTTGCGGCGCAGGATCTCGCCATAGGCCGCCACCACCCCCACATCGGGGCGCAGGGCGATCAACTGCGCCACCACCGCCGGGTCGCGCAGTGTCTCGGGCTGTAGCACCGGGATGCCCAGCCCCAGCGCCGCCAGTTTCACCGGCGGCGCGGTGAGGTGACGCTGACGACCCGCCGGTCTGTCCGGCTGAGTCACCACCGCCACCAATTCGTGTCCAGCAGCGGCGAGCGCCTCAAGCGGACGTACCGCGAAGGCCGGGCTACCCATAAAAAGTATTCGCATCGGGATTGTTCCTCAGGAGGGTTGATGCAACGCCGCTGGGCGGATCCGGCGTCGGCGTAGGCCGACGCCCGGCGCGCAGCGACCCTTCGGCGCGACTTCAGTCGCCAGCCAGGGACTTTGCATCAGCCCTCGTTCTTCAACATTGTACTAGCTCTAACCAAACCGCTATAGTATAATCGGAGGCAGTAGGGCCACGCAGCGTGTATGTGCAGGCCCGCATGGGAGAATATTATGCAGGCCCTGCTCTTCGATGGCTCCCTCCGTCTCGATTCGCACTACCCGACACCCCACACGTCCCCCGGCGAGGCACTGATCCGCCCGCACCTGACGGGCATCTGCAACACCGACCTTGAGATCACGCACGGCTACATGGGTTTCACCGGCGTCCTCGGCCACGAGTTCGTCGGCACGGTGGTGGCCTGCGCCGAGGATGAGTGGGTCGGTAGGCGGGTGGTCGGCGAGATCAACGCGGCCTGCCTGCGCTGTCCCACCTGCCTGCGCGGCGATCACACCCACTGCCCGAACCGCACCACCCTCGGAATCGACCGGCGCGACGGCGCGATGGCCGATCTGGTCTCGCTGCCCGTCAGTTGCTTGCACGTTGTCCCCGCCAGTGTCTCCGATGAGGCTGCCGTCTTCACTGAGCCACTGGCGGCGGCCTTGGAGATCCTCGACCAGAGCCACATCCGCCCGAGCGAGCGGGTTGCGGTGGTGGGCGATGGAAAACTTGGTGCGATGATCGTCCAGGTGCTGCGTCTGATTGGTTGTGACCTGACCTTGATCGGCAGACACCCCGAGCGCTGGACGCTCTACGAGCGCCAGGGGGTGCGCTGCACGCACAGCAGCAACCCGCCTGCCGGGCGGTTCGATGTGGTGGTAGACTGCACCGGCCAACCAGCCGGGTTGGCCACCGCCCGCCAGTTGCTGCGCCCACGCGGGCGGTTGGTACTCAAGAGTACGTTCAACGCCGACTCGCAGCTTAACCTGACGCTGATGGTGGTGGATGAAATTCAGTTGATCGGCTCGCGCTGCGGCCCGTTCGCCCCGGCCCTCACGCTCCTGGAACGCGGCCTCATCGCCACAGAGCCACTGATCAGCGCCGAGTTCGCACTGAGCGAGGGGGTCGCCGCCTTCGCCGCTGCCTCAGGCCAGTTGAAGGTGTTGCTGCGCCATGGCTGAATTGGTGATCTCTAGGTCAGACGAAAAATCGCTTACAATAAGCCGTCCGGGACGTGCCTTGCTCGCATACGAGGAGTTCCTCAATGGTTCCGCAGCTGATCCTGCTTGTCCTGGCCACACTGGCGATCGGTGTGCTTGCCTCGATGCACATGATCCGCCGCCGCCGCAAGGTTCAGCCGCCGTCGAATCACCCCGCTACAAAGACAACGATTGCGATGACGGTAGGCGACGATGCCGAGGCGACGGACGACTCTGAGTCACCTGCGCCCCGGCGCAGAGGAATTACCCCGGCGAGAGTCGCGGTGATCACCTTGCCGCTGCTGATCCTCGTGGCGGCTGGCTGGCTGATCTACACCCAGATCATCCTCCACTCGAACGACCGATTTGTGGTGCTGGTGGCACCCTTCGACGATGGCGGCGATGGGCAGACTGGGCGGAATGTGGCTGATGCCCTGGCCCGCCAGATTACCCAGCACGTCAAGGGAACGATCACGGTCAACGTCCTTGATGAGCGCCCCGCCGACGAGCAATCGGCCCTGCGTATCGCGAGCGCCAGAGAGAGCGACCTGCTGATCTGGGGCAGCGTTGAACCCGGCGCGATGCTCGATAGCCAGTCCCTCTCTCCTCACCTGATCTATACGCCCAACGGAGCCTTCGCGCCAAACGGCTGGGACGGCTACCTGGGTCGGTTTGCGATGCCGCGTAGCTATACGGTCGCCCGCGAGCCGATCAATGGCCAGGTCGTGCTGCCGCCTCTGGTGGAGGCTCTCTTCGACTATGGCCAAGATCAGCCCGACCTGGCCGCCACCGCCCTCGGGAACCTGATCGCCAATTACCCGGCCCTCAGCGCACCCCTGCCTCGGGCCATCCGTGGCAATGTACTCTGGGCACGCGGCAGCTACGGCCAGGCCGCTGACGAGTACCGTCTCGCCCTCGCCACCCCCTCAGCGGATCAGGCCATGCTGGCAAATAACCTGGGGGCGATCCTACTGGACGCTGGCAGTACCGGTGTGCTGAGCGCCTTTACGGAGTCGGTGCGCCTGCTTGCCGGGCGTGACCTCGGCGAACTGCGCTATAACCTGGGCCTTGTGGCCCTGGCCAGCCAGAAGCCCGTTGATGCCACCACTGAACTGGAGCAGGCGCGTAACCTGCTGCCCGCCAACACCCCGCTGCTGCTGAGTTTGGCCGAGGCGTACCGCGAGCGCGGGCTGCTGAGCAACGCCCAGGCGATCCTTAGTGCTGCGGAACAGCAGGCCGGGGCAGATCAACGCCTTGTGCCGGACACCGACCAGACCGTGTGGAGACAGATGCTCGACGCCGCCACCCGCGAGCAGCGCGGGCTGCTCGGTCTGGCCCGCAGCCTGAACGCCCGAGGGCCGCTGACCTGGGAGGTTGAGATTGCCCAGCCGCTTCCCGAGGGTGAGATCGCCGCGCTGCGCGACCAACTGCGCACAGCGGTAGACACCATCGATCAGGTGGTGGTGCGCTGGCACCAGCGATCCGCCTCCGATAGCGCCACTGATCCCGACGCCGGGCAGGTGGCCGCCGGTCAGGCCGACCGCACCGACCGCGATGCGCGTCGGCAGCGGTTCTACCTGGCTGTACTCAATACTGAACTAGCCCGTGCGCGCACCAACCGACCCACATCAGCGATCAACGACATATTCGGCGCACTCTTTGGCGAAACCACGCCCATCGCCGATGGAATCAGCATCCTCGCAACCCTTGAGCAGCGCGAACCCGAGAACCCGACGGTTCTGCTCGCAAAGGCCCGTGCCCTGCGGGTGAATGGGCACATGAACGACGCTGACCGTACCTACGACCGTGTGGTGCAGGTGGCCGCGCAACGGCCCGAAGGGTATTTTGGCAAAGGTGTCATTGCGCATGATCGTGGCGATAACGCGACAGCCATCCAACTGCTGCGCATGGCCGTGGATCGCAACGGCGCATTCTTCCCGGCCCGTATGGTTCTGGCCAGAATCGATCAGGAGACAGGGAATTCCGCCGATGCCATCGTGCAACTACGTGCGGTGAGCCAGCAGCGCCCCGGCCCCGATACCGCAATTGCCCTGGCCCAGGCTCTCCGGCTGAGCGGCCCCGCAGGCTTCCAGGAGGCGCAGGACGTGTTGACCGCGATCATGGACACCAGCGCGGACGCCAACATTGAGCGTGGCCGCCTCTACAATGACAGCGGGCGAGCCGACGAGTCTATTCAGGCGTACCGCGACGCCCTGAAGCTTGACCCGCACAGCACCACCGCATCCTTTGAACTGGGCGAGCGCCTCGCTGCGACCGGCGACCTGAAGGGCGCGGAACAGGCTCTGCGCGACGCCCTGAGCTTCGATGGTCGCAACACCGCCGCTCGCCTGGCCCTCGCCCGGCTCTACGACGGCCCGCTGGCCCAGCCCGCCCGCGCCGATCAAGAGTACGGCGTGGCTCTCAGCCAGGGCGTCAGCGACATCAACGCCCTGATCGCGATTGGTGACACCGCCCTGAAAAATCAAAACCCCACCCAGGCGATCACCGCCTACAGCAAGGCTGTCAGTCTCCAACCCGACGCCGCTCTGCCCCAGTACAAACTGGCTCAGGCGTACCTCATCACCAACCGGCTCCAGTCGGCAGCCGACGCCGCGCAGCAGGTGATCAACCAGACCGCGAATACTGGCGATATGGCGCAGCGCGAGATCCGCGCCCAGTCGCTCATCGTCTTGGGCGATGTCGCCCGCCGCCGTGGCGACATGACCAAGGCGACGGACTCCTACGCCCAGGCTCAGCAGATCGATCCGCAGATCCTCGGCGTCCAGATCGGCATGGGCCTGGTGGCGGTTGGCCAGGGGCAGTGGGGCGTCGCACTGCGCTATTTCCAGATGGCAGCCAGCCTGCCCGGTGGCGACAGCAGCGCCGACGCTCAGTTCTGGCTGGCCGAGAGCCTGCTGCGCAGCGGCAACCTTGAGGGAGCCATGAATGCCTACAACCGGGCGATCACGATCCAGCCCACCTTCCCCGAGGCGTTCCTCGGCATCGCTCAAGTACAGTACGCCCAGAACAACCCCGCCACCGCCCTCGACAGTGTGGGTCGCAGCCTCGCCCAGCGCCCGAATTATGCCGAGGCCCAGCTCTTTAAAGGCAAACTGCTCCAGGAGCAGGGTCGCACGAGCGAGGCCAAGAGCGCCTACGATGCGTCGATCCGCGCCAGTGGACAGATCGCCGAGGCGTACTACCGTCGCGGGCTCCTGCTCATCCATGATGAGAAGTACGATAACGCCGTCAGCGATATGCGCCAGGCGATCACGCTCCAACCAAACTTCCCCGAGGCCAACTACTGGCTGGGCCGGGCCTACTATGCCCAGAGCCGCATCCAGAGTGCCCACGACTCATTCAAGCGCGCAGTTGATCTGAATGCGGCCTATACCGAAGCCCTCTACTACCTTGGTCGATCCGCCGAAGATCTCGGACTCCGCGATGAAGCGATAAATGCATACCAGACCGTCGTCCTCGCCGATGGCGGCGGCGAGTGGGGCACTCGCGCCCGCGACCAGCTTGACCGCATTCAATAGCGCATATCATGAAAACCTTCATGCAGTACCGTATCGCCCTCCAAGTGTTTCAGTCGCACCGGCTGCGCCGCGACTACAGAGACTTGTCGGCTATCCCGATGTACGAGCCGGTGGGCGAATTTTTCTTCACCGAACTCTATGGCCCGCGCGACTTCAGCCAGCGTGACAACGATGCCCGTCGGCTCCAGCACTTCCTGCATATCGTGCCGGGCGTCCACCTGCACGATGTGGAAGAGTTGCTCGAACTGATCAGCATCACTGCTGAACTCGACGACGATCTGACCAGCCTGCTGATCGACCGATGTGTCCCCCTTACCTTCGATGAGCAGATCTACGAGCAGATCTACCGCGAGGCCGATAACTACGAGGATCGCTACCGCCAGCTTGAGCTGATCGCCAATAGCCTTGATAATGTCTTTCGGCTCTCACGCTCGCATTTGCTCGGTATCGGCCTAGAGCGATCAAGCACAATCGCTCGCCTCGCTGGGTTCGAGTCCGGCCATACCTTCCTCCTGAAGGGATACCGTGCGCTCCGCAATGTGACCGAGATCGACCATTTCGTGACAACGATCTATAATCGGGAGCTAGATCGGCTGAACCGGATCTTTGACGGAGGGTAGGGGTCAACAAGATGGCGATTAAATACACCCGCTGGCTGCGCTCCTATGTGGGCCACCAATGTATCATGCAGGTGCGATCAAGTGGATTCGTCCAAGACGAGCACGGGGCGATCTTGCTCTGCCGCCGCGCCGACGTGATGCTCTGGGATGTACCCGGCGGCACGATTAGTCTCGATGAGACGCCGGTGCAAGGGCTTATCCGCGAGGTGCTTGAGGAGACGGGCCTGAATCTCCATGCCGAGCGCCTGATCGGAGTCTACGCTGGCCCTGATTTTCACTGGACGTACCCGAATGGCGACCAGGCCCAGATCCTGGCCCTGCTCTTTGTCGCCCGGATCGTTGGCGGCGAACTGCACCGCGCTGGCCACGAGAATGTGAACATCGGGTTCTTCCCGCCCGATAAGCTGCCACCTCTCCTGGCACGCACCAAGCGCATGCTGACCGATGCCCTCGCCGGTAAGGCCGAGGCGGTCTTCGACCGTTAAAACCCTAAATGTGCCTCACATTGCCAGCTACGCTGGCAATGTGAGGCACATTTCTATATCAGACGTTCAAGCACCACCCGATGAAAATGGCCGCTGATGTCCGGCTATCGGCTATCGGCTATCGGCTATTGTCATATCAGTGCCGCCGCACGTATTCCATTGGCCCGGCTTGGCGAACCAGCCCCTTCAGTTCAAGCACGGCTAAGGTCGCGGCGACCTGGGCGGGCGGCATGCCCGCCGCACGACCGATAGCGTCGGCGTGCTGCGGCTCGTAGCTCAGCAGATCGAGCAGCCTCACCTCGATCTCGTCGGTCGGCAGCTCGGCGCGGGCCTCGCGCTGCACCCCCGCCGCCGTCAGGTTGAGTCCCTCCAGGATGTCGCCCGCGCTCGTCGCCAGTCCCGCCCCGTCGCGCAGGAGCCTGTGGGTGCCTGCGCTCTGTCGCGAGAAGATGTGGCCGGGCACGGCGAAGATGTCGCGGCCCTGCTCCAGAGCGAAGTCCACCGTGATCAGGGCACCGCTCTTCTCCCCCGCCTCAACCACCAGCGTCCCCAGGCTCAGCCCACTGATGATACGGTTGCGCGGCGGGAAGTTCGCCGCCACTGGCCGCGTCCCCAGCGGGTAGTCGCTGATCAGTGCGCCTTGGGCGATGATCTGTTCGGCGAGGCCCCGGTTGCGCTCGGGGTAGGGCAGATCGACCCCGCTGCCCAGCACGGCGATGCTGCGCCCGCCTGCCTCCAGGGCTGCTGCATGCGCCACGCTGTCGATGCCGAGTGCCAGCCCGCTCACGACCGTCACCCCGCTACCGGCGAGATCGTGGCTCAGGCGATGAGCTGCCTCGCGACCGTAACTGGTGGGCGTGCGCGTCCCCACCACCGCGACCGCCCAGTCGTCGGCGGGGGTGAGATCGCCACGAATATAGATCAGGGGCGGCGCGCCAGGGGAGGCGCGCAGGAGGGCGGGGTAGGCCGCATCTTCGAGTGTACACAAAGACGCACCGGCCCGCTCGGCCCGCTCAAGCTCAGCGTCAAGGTTGATCTGTGAGCGGGCGGAGAGCAGGGCGGTGCTGCTGCGCGAGTCGAGTCCGGCCATCGCCAGATCAAGAGAGTCGGCGTGCCAAGCGGACTCCACTGAGCCGCAGTGGGCGATCAGGCGTGCCAGGCGCGCCGGGCCGACGCCGGGCACGAGGTTAAAACCGAGGTAGTAGCGCGTGTAGTTTGGTGTCATCGGTGCCTGCTCATTGAGACAAGGGTTCAGGTGTGCTGCATCTGAATGTGTACCGTGCGAGCAGGCCACGGGTTACGAGTATTTAAGAAGGGATGATGGTTTGCCCCCCCAGGGCATGTGCAAAGTCGTGTGGTCGCCGGGCAGCCCTCACCCCCCAGCCCCCTCTCCCTGAACGGGAGAGGGGGAGCCGAGCGCATCCTGATGAAGAATCTCCCCTCTCCCCGTGAGGGAGAGGGGCAGGGGGTGAGG
>CAIRFY010000115.1 GCA_903877945.1 uncultured Oscillochloris sp.
CCTCGTGGCCCTCGATCTGGGCGCGGGTCAGGTGCAGAGCATTGATTTTGAGACGCCTGAGGATCGTGCGGCGGTGCTTGAGCGCGGCAGCATCCACCTCTCTGACAATCAGAGTATGCTCGATCTGCTGCGTGACTTGCGTGGTCGCCAGGTGCGACTCGTACTCGACGTTGAGGGCGAGATTACGCTTGAGGGTTTGATCGTCGGGGTGGATTACGAGGAGGACGAGCCGCTGCGCCGGGCGATGGTGTCGCTCTATGATGCGAAGACGCGCCAGGTGCGCGCCCTGCCCCTGGCGGAACTGGCCCGCGTGGACATCCTCGATGACGCGGCTGCCGCCGACCTGGGCTACTTCCTCAAAACTGCCCAGAGCGAGGAGGATCGTCGCAGCGCGACCATCCACCTCAGCCCTGGCGACCACGATCTGTTGATTGGCTACATCGCTCCGGCCCCGGCCTGGCGGGTGAGCTACCGGCTGCTGTTTGAGGAGGGGGCGACGACAGCGGATCAACCCTCAGCCCTCAGCCCTCAGCCCTCAGCCTCCTGCCTCCTGCAAGGCTGGGGTATCTTCGACAACCAGCTCGATGAGGATCTTAAGGACGTGGAGTTGACCCTGGTCGCCGGGATGCCGATCTCGTTTCGCTACCGGCTCTACGAGCCGCACACGCCGGAGCGACCACTGGTGGAGGATGAGGAGCGCACGGTGGGCGCTCCGATCTTCTTCGACGCGGCCCCCCAGGCTCCCCCGCCCCCCGCCACGATGGCCTTTGGCGGGATGGTGATGGACTCCATGCAGGCACCTGCGCCCGCTATGAGAGCGAGCAAAGCCGCATTTTCGCTCCGCGAGGTCGAGGAGTCGGTAGAGGTCAGCAGTATTGCGGGCGATGATCGCGGCGCTCTGTTCGCCTACCACGTCGGCCACCCGGTCAGCGTGGCCCGTGGTCAGTCGGCGATGGTGCCGATTGTCAGTCAGCGCCTGCCCGCCCGCCGCGATCTGCTCTACAACCAGGCCAAGTTGCCCGCGCATCCGGTGGCCTCGCTGCGGCTGACCAATGAGACTGGCCTGACTTTGGAGCGCGGCCCGGTGACGGTGCTCGACGCGGGCGACTACGCGGGTGAAGCGGTGCTCTCGTTCACGCGGGCCGGCGGCGAGATGATTGTGCCCTACGCCGTGGAGTTGGGGATCACCGTGAGCGAGCAGAGCCATAGCGAGCGCCGCATCCGCTCGGTGCATGTCCGCAATGAGCTTCTGGTGTTTGAGGAGTACGACCTGCGCATCCGCAGCTATGATCTGGTGAGCGGGCTGGATCGGCCCGCCGAGGTGATGATCGAGCAGCCACGCCTAGCCCACTACGCGCTGGCTGACACTCGCGCCCCCGACGAGGAGAGCGCCGGTTTTGCCCGCTGGCGGGTGACCTGCCCCACACAGGCTCGCACGAAGTTCGCCGTCACCGAGCAGCGCTTGGTGAGTCGCCAGGAGCAGGTGCGTGGTCTGGTCGGTTCGCGCCTGAAGGAGTTGATGCGCGGTGGCCTGCTCGATGCCACGGTTGGGAAGGTTCTTGAAGGTGTGCTGGATCTCTACCGCCAGATCGAGGTGGCCCAGGCCAGCCTACGGCAGATTGAGCAAGAGCGCGAGGCGATCTACAAGCAGCAGCGTCAGATCCAGGGCAACCTACAGCCCCTTGGTCGCGATGGCGATGAGGGGATCCTGCGCAAACGCTATGTGGCGACCCTCGGCCAGTTGGAGGACTCGCTCACGAACGTCGCCACCCGCGAGCAGGATCTCCGTCAGACGATCACGCGCCTAGAGGCGCTGGTGGCTGATCGGCTCGCGCAGATCACGCCGAGTTGAGCGAGTGGGGAGCAGGGAACCAGTGACTTTCCCGGTGTCATATCTTCCGCAACGCTGGGTAACGCACGTCGTACTCCTTGCTCTGGTGGTCATCGGCGCAAACCTGATCGCCGCTTCGCTCCGCGCACCTGGCTATACCCTCACCATCGGCGGTTCGCTGGATCGCTCGCTGGTGGGTGGGTTCTATGCTTCGCAGGTCAATCGGGATGGCCCTCGCTACCGCTGGACGAGCGACGACGCCAGCGTGACCATGTACGGCCCGATGATCCGTGCGGGTGCCCTGCTGAGCCTCAACTTCGGCTGGCTGCCGCCGGGCACCGCCGCGCCGCGCCGCGTCGATCTTCAGATCGATGACAGCCCCTGGACGCACCTGGCCCTACCCGATCAGCCGCGCCGCTACCAGTTGCTACTGCCGCCGGGTAGCCTCGCCGATGGTGTGATCTATCTGCACCTACGCTGTGACACGACCCTGGTGCCTTCGGATGATCGACCGCTCGGCGTGCGGCTTAACGCGGCCACGCTCAGTTGGCCCCGCGCTACCCCGCCCTGGCCCGCCGTGCCCATGCTGCTGGCCCAGATTACGGTGCTACTCTCGTGGTTAGCCAGTGCCCGCACGATCCGCCTAGCCAACTGGCCCGCACTGATCGTGGCCGGACTGCTGCTCGGCGCAATGGTGTTCGTTGCCGCAGCCGCCACCATCGTGCTGGCCCAACCCTGGCTCGTGAGTCTCGCCTATGCGTCCGTGGTGGGCTATGGCATCTGCCGGGGACTGGTGACGCTGGCCCCACGTATCGCGCCCACGGCTTCGACAGGATTTTTGCGCGTTATCCTGCTGATCACCCTGGCTGCCCTGGCCCTGCGACTGGTGGGCCTGCTCTACCCAAGTTTCCTCTCGCACGATCTGGTGATCAATAGCCAGTGGTTCGCC